>NZ_JBSGEZ010000020.1:0-103535 GCF_053603155.1 Nocardia sp. NPDC004260
CGGAGTTGCCACTCTGGCCAACCTCGCCCACGCCCGCTGACCGTAACCGGGTCCAGGTCGTCATCACCGCGTCGGACTTACGGGACAACCCTTAGCGGCGGTATCGGATATCAACTCGGGCGACCCGCACGAGGGACGGTGAGCCGTGCCCACCCCTATCGAAGTCCTGAACTGGGATGTGTCCGGGCTTCAAGCGGTTGCCGACAACGCGACCCGCATCGCGGAAGCGATCATTGCGGCATCCAATTCGATGCACGGCACGATTTCTGGCCTGGGTTGGAAAGGTGATGCGAGAATCGCGGCGGAGGGGCGCGCTGATCGGGAACAGACCCAGATGCGCGCCATCGCAATCGCTTACGATGACCTCAGCACTGCTTGTGCTGGAGCCGCTCGCGATATGGCCCACCCGATTTCCGAAATTCGCACAATTTTCCAGTATTACGTCGCGCTGCCCGTTACGGTCGGTGACGACTGGACTATCAGCGGTGTTGAGGACTGGAACTCAGAAGCGGGAGTCCAGCTTTCGAGACTGAACGGACTGGTCTCGACACTAGAGGCGTTCGACGCACAGTGGGGGGCGAAAATCTCGGCTGCCAACGACGAACTGGCGGCCATGGCGCCTGAGTCAGTGCTCGCAGCCGCCAACGCCGCGATCCAGGCCGACCGCTCCGAGGATTCTCGGGCAGACCCCGAACGCCTCCAAACCTCTGCTGCCGCGTTTCTGCAGGTATTCGGTCGGCCACCGGCCAGCCCGACCGACTGGACCACTGCGGAAGCGCTGAATCCGAAGAGCTACGACCCGAAGTATCAGGGAGTAGGACCCGAGATCCGGGTGGTTCGCATCAATCCTGTCCAGGATCAGGGGGTGGTGCGGACCAGCCAGTACATCGAGCAGCGTGATGTAACAAGCTTTCCGCCGACGAATCGGGACATGGGTGACAATCGGATGGCTGATCCGAACTTCGATCCCGAACACACACGCGTCGCTACGTGGACTACGAGAACGGCATCGTCGTCATCCGGCAGAATCCATCGGTCGATCAAAACCCCGACGGGAGTCCCGGTGTGTCGAAGGTCGGCGCTCCCGAGGCGACCGTGTGGCAGACGGATGACGGTACGGTGCGTATCCGCTATGACGCAGCCAATCCGTTCGCGCCCGACATAGCCAGGAATCCTCCTGGACCCATGTCGGAACATCCGATCTCGGTCAATGGCGACCTGGTGTTCGTCCCCGGCCAGGACGGTGTCCGACTACAAGGCTCTCGATCGGACTACCCCTCCCTCGAGGCTTATCAAGACCGTCCGGATGGCAGCACACGGACCATCACTGTGGATCCGGCGGCGTCAGGCCGTTCCTGGGGGCCAGGTGTGAACCTGCCTTTCCACCATGAGCTTCCCGGTACCGATCCGAACATCTTCGATCAGTTCAGGACATACCAGGAATACCCGGGGGACCAGCCCCCCGGATTCCCTGTGACGACCGACCTTCCAGGGACCGCCGCCGGGACGCCGGACAAGCCGCCCTCGGTCCGCACGATTACCGAAGGCGATCATCCGTTGGGCCGGTAGGCCCCGCAATCCGAATCAGCAACGAGGGCTGCGGCTCCTGAGTCCAGAGAAAGGTGAATGATGGTCGGCCTCCGTGTTTTGCGGACAGGCTCTGGGTATTGGACCGCCGCGACCTGGACGACTTCGCTGTGGTTCGTTCCCCAGTTGCTCGCGCTAGCAGTCGCGATGGCGGTGATCTACCAGGATCGCAACGAGCCGCCTGTCGGCTGTTATCTGGTCGTGTCCGGTGTCGGTGTGCTCATCGGAGGCGGACTGGCTTTGTCCAGTTCTCCGAGTAGGAGAGGTGTCGGGCTGGGCCTGCTCACCGCAGCCGCCCTGCTGCTCTGCGTACCAGCACTGCGGTTCTTTCCCTTGGCTCTGCCGCTGGCGGTGATCTGGTTCGCGGTCGCTTCCGCCGACGAAGACGATAGTTCGTTGTCCCGATTCGGCCGCCCATCCTTCGCCGGATGCTCTGTGGCCATGCTTGTCAACGGGATTCCCTTGATCGCCACGGCGTACTATTTGCTCTTCCTCTATGCCTTTGTCTTTGCCGCTGAGCTGGCGTTAGTCGCAATCCTGTTCCTTTTGAAGGGCAAGGCTCGGCAGTTCGGAACGGGAATCGCGATCTCTTGGTTGGGGCTGGGTCTTTCGATCCTCGCATCACTTCCTCTGTGGTGATACCGACCGTGTAGCTACGGCCGGTTCTGTTCGACTGCTGGGCCGCGCTCGCCCGCGTGGTCAGGCCGAAACCCGGTCGGCGGCGAGGAAATCGTCGATAAAGCCCAGCGCCCGGTTCTCCAGGTCGGCGTAGTGGGCCTGGCGCGCCGCGCCGGTGAGGGCTTCGTCGAACAGCAGGTTGCCCGCGGCATCCAGGCGCTGCCGCTTTTCCTCCGCGCCGGGCAACAAGCCCACCGATGACTGTGTGAGACCGCAGTAATAGGCGATACCGTCATCGAGTTGCGCGCTGAGCGCATCCTGCATCGGTCCGACGAGCGCGTCGTCGTCTGCCACGCCCGCCAGGCCCAGCCACAGCATCCGCTTGCCTGCGAGCCGGGATTTGCTGCGGCCATAGGCGAATCCGTAGTTCCACACCCGGTCGATCCAGCCCTTCAGAATCGCCGGGACCTGCATCCAGTACACCGGGAACACCGCGACGATCACGTCGGCGTCGAGGATGCGCCGCATATGGCTCTCTACTTCGGGAGAGTAGGCCTTCTCCCGGTTGCCCCATTCCGGGAGGTCGGCGGCGGTCATCCGGGGATCGAAGTTCTCGGCGTGCAGGTCCAGCAGGTCGATTCGGTAGCCGGCCGCGGTGAGCCGCCGGATGGCCAGTTCGGCGATATGGGCGGTCAGTGAATCGGGCCGGGGATGGGCGACGACGACCAGTGCGGTGCGGGTGATCGCGGTGTCCACGGTCGGATTGTTCGGCAAGGTGGCCTCCACTGTGGGTCCGGAGTTCCGGACGATCGGTTGTTCGGTCCGGACTTCATTCCATACCGTGACCAGTGGACGATCTATGGCTGAAGATCTACATCTGATAGGAGTTCGTCTACTCTCGATGGTGTGGATCCTCTGAGCAAACTGCTGGGCGGTATACGCGCCGAGGGAGCTGTGCTCACCACCGCGGTCTTGGAAGCACCGTGGAGCATCCGATTCGCCGACGAGGCGCCGTTGACCATGGTCACCGTGCTGCGCGGTGCGGGGACACTGCTGCTGCCGGGCGGTCTTGAACGCCGGATCACTGTGGGGGACATTGCGATCGTGCGCGGTCCGCGACCGTTCGTTCTCGTCGACCGCGCCGATACTGTCGGCCTGCCGCACGAGGAATACGAGGTCGCCTGCTTCGCGCCGGACGCGAAATGCGATCCCGCGCTCGATCGCGGTCGCTGGGAGAACGACCTCACCGGTGAGACCGCTCTGATCGTCGGCGCCTATCGGGCTTCCGGCCGACGCCACGAACGTCTGCTGCGTGCGCTACCGCCAGTCCTGGTGGTGACCGACGACGTGGAGGTGTGCGCGTGGATGGAGTCGATCGCCGCCGATGCCGCCCGGCGTCCGGCCGGAGCGCAGGCGATGATGGACCGGCTGCTCGACTGGGCGCTGGTCTGCACGCTGCGCGACTGGTTCGATGAACTGGACGCTGACGCGCCGGGGTGGTATCGAGGGCCGGCCGATCCGGTGGTCGGGCCGGCGTTGGAGGCCATGCACGGAAAGCCGGCCGCCGGTTGGACGGTCGCGTCGCTGGCCGCCGAGGCGGGGGTATCCCGGGCGCTGTTCGCACGTCGGTTCTCCGAGGTCATGGGCCAGTCGCCCCTGGCGTACCTCACCGAATGCCGGATGGATGAGGCGGAGGAACTACTGGCTGACCGGAGTCTCACCGTGGCGCAGGTGGCGAAGGCCGTCGGCTATGCGGACGCTTTCGGTTTCAGCGCGGCGTTCAAGCGACTTCGAGGTATCCGCCCCACTGATTTCCGCGCTGCCACCACCGGTCTCGGAGCGTGAACCGGTTCCGCCGCTTCGAGACCGACTCAGCGCGTTTTTGATCGGCAGAGTCGAGTGAAAACTTCCGACGTCGTCGATGCAGAGGTGGCGATCACCCGTCTCAATTCGGAGGCGGGGGAGCACGTGGTGCTCGGCGACATCAGCTTCGCCGACCTGGTTCGGTAGTCGCTGGCTCGGCCAACCTGTCCGCACCGAAAGCACTGGTCAGGGGTCGCGTGGTAGCGGCGGGGTAGGACAAGTATCCGCCGCTACCGCACCGGACTCATGCCTTGATGAAATCGAGGATGTCGGCATTGAGCTGCGTGGCGTGCGAGATCATGATGCCGTGTCCGGTCGCCGGGTATTCCTTGTAGGTGTTGCCGGGAATCAGATCCTTGATCACCCGACCGCAGAGGTCGATGGGAGCCGAGGCGTCGGCGTCACCGTGGATGACCAACGTGGGCACGGTGAGTGCGCGCAACTCGTCGCGGAAGTCGGCGTGGTAGATCGTATTCATGATCTCGTCCGCGGCGAGAAGTGAACAGTCCATGCACTTCTGCACCATCCACGCGATCCGCGCCGAAGACACCTGGTTGCCCAGATGCGTCGCGAAGAATGCCTGTGCGTTCTGTTCCATCCACAGCGGCCGATCCGCGGCGCGAGCCGCGTTCACCGCATCGAAGACCGCCTTCGGCACGCCGTTCGGATTGTCCTCGGCCTGCGCGAAATACGGCATCGTCACCGATACCAGCGCGACCCGGCTGATCCGATCGCTGCCGTACCGGGTCAGGTACCGGACGATCTCACCGCCCGCCATCGAATGCGCGACCACGGTGACTTCGCGCAGATCGAGATGGTCCAGGAATGCGGCCAGATCCGCGGCCAGCGTGTCGTAGTCGTACCCGTGCCCGACCCAGTCCGACTTGCCGTGTCCACGCCGGTCATACGACAAGCACCGCAGGCCCTGCTTGGACAGGGGCAGCATTTGCAGCTCCCAGGAAGTGCTGCTCAACCAGCCACCGGCCAGGAAGAGCACCGGCTGTCCGGAACCCCAGTCCTGGTAGTGCAGGGTGGTGCCGTCGTGCGATTCGAAGTAGGGCATCGTTTTCTCCAATCCTCGGATACCGCATCATCATGTCGGGTCTTGATAATGAAGTCGATTACCTCTCGGGTAAGTGCCCTACTTCACGACGAGCAGCGCCGATTTCTCGATGTGGTCGCTGCCAGCGCTGCCGCCGCCCTCATACGGTCTACCGCAAGCTCGGCCTGTGCCGCGTCTGCCGCGGCGAGCTGCCGGGCGTGCACGAGAGCTCCTGGTGAGCTGACGCTCGGCTGAGCGTCACCAACTGCATACCGAGCGGGGCACGGACTCCATACGAGTCCGTGCCCTCGCTTACGTTTGGGGCAGTGGTTGTTCGGTGTTCCGTTGCCGGGTGAGCGCCCTTTTCGCGTTCAGACCTGTCGGGCAACGCTTTTCCCGTCGTCATGCTCGGAGTACCTTGTCGGTGGGACTGTTCGGTGGGAGAGGGGGCAGAGGGTTGGTCGGGGAGCATCCATCGCTGTCGGTCGATACCGATGCAGTCGAAGCTCTGGCGCGCTTGACATTCGATGTCGCCACTCAGTGCAGGGACGGGTATTCGGCATTGGAGACCGATGTCCGGGACATGCTGGAGAGCTGGGCCGGTAGCAACGCCGGCGCTTTCGCGGCCGGGTGGGAAGAGTTCCATCAAGGGGCGGTGCAGGTGTGGGATGCGCTGTTCGAGCTGGCGGAGAAGCTGGGGATCACCGCAGACACCGTGCGCGGCGCCGATCAATCATTCGCGGCGGGCGTCAGCTCGCTCGATCTGCCCTGAGGGGGACCGTATGTCCGACGCAGAGGCCTTCTCGGTAGATCTCGACAAACTCGAAAACTTGGCCGCCCGGATCCGCGGCTTCGCGGGGTTGCTGTCCGATCAGCTTGCGGCGATCGACCAGAAAGTCAAGGAGGTCGACGCCGCGTCGGCCGGTGCGGCGATGGTGGCCTACCGCGAGGCGCACGACGAGTGGTTGGCGGGAGCCACCGATATCACCGAAGGGCTCACAGCTTTGGAGGAGGCCGTGAAGCTCGCCCACGATAGCTATACCAGCGCCGTTGCCGAGGGCTTGAGGATCCTCGGGGTATGACGGCTCTGGCTGTCGATCCGAAGGCGTACTACCAAGCGGCCACCAACTGTTTCGACGCCGCATCCGCGCTGCGGGACAGCTTTCTGTACATCTTCGCGGAGCTGTCCGAATGCGGATCGATGGCGGGCGTAGACGAGAACGGCCAGGAGTGGGCGCGTTCGTACAACACCTCCGCCTACGAGGCGGTGGGATTCTTCCAGGACGTCCACTCCACGCTGTACGCGTACGGCAACGCCCTCAACGACATCGGCTTCACACACGCGCAAGCCGACGCCACCATGAAGGGCACACCGCAGCCGGACCGGCCGACCGACCCGGGAATGCCCGTGTTCGGCCCGTTCTCGGTCCCGGCTTCCGCTGGTGGCCCCTGCCAAGGGATCGTCGACAAGGGCATCAATATCATCAGCCACATCGGCATCCCCGTCCCCGACGGCGACACCGGAAAACTCGCCAAGGCAGCCGACGCCTGGGATCGCCTCGGCACGATCTATCAGAACACGAACGCCCGCGACAAGATCACGATCGCGGCGAGCTTGTTCGACAGTGTGACCGCCGACGATGCGGGATACATCCGAGACGATCTCAAATCGCTGGCGAGTTCGATCGATCAACTGCTGACCGCCTGCACCCAGATCAGCCAATCCTGCACCGCGTACAAGGACGCGCTGACGGAACTCCGCAATGAGATCAAGGGCTTCTTGAATTCCCTCGTCCAGGAGCTCGCCATCGACGCCGCTATCACCATCGGCCTGTCGCTGATCAGCTTCGGCGCAGGCGCGGTCACCGCCGCCAAGTCTCTGGACACGGTGCGGAGGTGGGCCGGGAAGATCAAAGACGGCATCATCGCCTGGCGAGCCCGCAAGGTACTCCAGATCGCAGGGATCCGCCAGGAGGCGAAGGACGCCGCCGTCAAGGCCAGGAAAGTGGTTACGGATCTGCGCGATCGACTGCGCGGGAAACGCGCCGGTGATGTGACCAGTGCCCCTAAACCACCGTCTAAGGCAATCGTAGACGAGAAGAAGTACGAGTATCTCTTCGGTAGGGCGGCAGAAGACGCGCACAACTCTCCAAGATCGTTGCAGAATCTCTCCCAATTGAACCGTGTAGGAGTTTTCGACAACCCGGCTGGAAGGGAACTGCTCAATAGTCATTTCGACGAGGTCGTCCGCACTGACGGTAATATCGCAAGAACCTTCTCGAATGATTATGGAGACTTCCAAGTGCGGGAGTCGCTGTTCGTCGGTCCGAACGGTATTCTGAAGTTTGAAACAACATGGCAAGTGACGCCGGAAGGCTTACGCTTGACAACTGTGATTCCGAAGGGTGGAGGAGCGTAGTGGCCGATCATGAGTTCATTGAGCCGGAAGAGTCGGAGTTCTTGGAGGCTTTCGGGGCCGATCGTGTAGCCATCCCCGGAACTACTGCTTCCTTTGTGGTGAGTATAGCCTCCGACGATAGGAACAAACTGGAATTATCGTATGATGTAATAGCGCGATCCGCGCGAGTGCGTTGGTTGCAGGACTCGATGCTCGTGGTGGATATTTTCCGAGAACAGGTGAACCGTATTTCGGTCGAAGGCAGTGGGGTAATCAAAATCTCGACTAGTGGAGTCGATATTTCGGGCGAATTAGCTGTAGAAGTGTATCCGATCCGGATCAGGGATGTGTCGTTGACCCGGTGAATTCTGTCGGTCGCATGCTGCTCGCGCGGAGCGCTTAGATAGATAGTCCATCATGTCGCGCCGGATGGCGCAGTGTACGTGCAGGGATTGACGAAGCTGGCCGGGCTTGCGGCATAGGGCGAAATTTCGTGATAGGAGCAATGTGAAATTAGCGCGTGTGCTGGCTGATTCGCACTCGGCGGACTGGAAGGTGCGTGAAGGTGCTGCTACCGAACTCGGGAAAATGCTCCCGTCGGAGCAAGTGATCCAACGACTGTCCGAACTTCTCGGTGACGATGATATGGCAGTAGAGCTGGAAGCGACTGAGACGCTGGCTCGTTTCGGTGGCCGAGCTGGACTCTTGGCCATCCTCGGCGAGTTGGGGCGACGTGTCGACGATCCCGATTCTGACTATATCGCCTACCGTCTGCGAGAGCTGCAGATCAACGGTCGGATACCGATCCTACAGGATTCTCGTAAGATCATGAATCTATCTCCCTCGTCTGAAGTAAGCGAAGGGATAAATCAGATCGAACAGCTTTTCGGGTATCTGACGCCCAAAGATGAATAAGATGCGATCGGTTGGTAATCTCATCTGCCGTGAATAGATCGACAATTGCCACGTCGATGGACATGACTTTGTCGAAAGTTGGCCGATACCCTCATCGAACTGGGTTCTCCGGTGATGCGAAATTACTCGGACTATCCGGTCCTTTCTAATCTGTGCCTCGAGGACAGCTACGTCCTCGATGTTATCGAGCGGCCTGGCGAAGTCGTGTTCATCCTTGAAGCGGCGCTGACGCCCGGGCATTCGAGGTATCGCGCCCCGAGTCCCCGGGAGCAGTATTGCTACATCCGTGGCGACCTCGCGTTCGTGAAAGTGCGTCGTGTCGAATGGCTGGAGCGATCTTTCCAGAAGTATAAGGACGCTTCAGGATCGGAAGATTTGGGAAACATGGATGTATTGACCAACACTGACGGGGTGTATTACATGGAGGGCGATTGGGGGAAGGTGCGAATCTGGAGCAACAACGATCCGCAATTCGAATTTTCGGAGAAGCCGTAGTGAACGTTCGCGTGGGTAGACATGAGCTCTGGGCTGGTGCTAGGGCATTGAAGGCGTATTTGTCGTGATCGAGAAGCCGGAACGGGTATCGCGATCTCCCGATCGGGCCTGAGGCTTTCGATTCCGATGTCACTTCCCGTGTGGTGACGCCAGGCTTGCCGTATCCGGTGCGCAGCGTCTGCGATGTGGCGATTGGAGAGGCTGCCGACGACGCGGCCGGAGCGTGCCCGCGCGGATGCAGTCCCGCACTGCCATCTCGTGGCGAACCTTAAAGGCGAGTCGATCTTATTAAAGGTTATCTGTTAACCCTTAATAAGGAGGTGGCATGGCAAAGTTTGCGCGACGGCGGTGGGCCGGCAACCTGGATGGTGGCGGCCTGTCTCGGCGGGACCGTGGCTCTGGCACATACGAGGTGTACATGCCCGATTCGCTGACTGGTCGCCGCATCGTCTTGACCAGCGAGACCGCCGCCGACGTGGTCGACGCGGAGGTGGCGATAACTCGTCTCGATACCGAGGCGGTAGCGCTTGTCGAGACCGAAGCGTTGTCTCGGTTGCTGCTGCGCGCCGAGGCCATCGCATCGTCACGGATCGAGGGGCTGGTGGTCGGCGCACGTCTGCTATTGCGCGCGGAAGCGGCGCGCCAACTCGAGGGCGAATCATCGGACGTGACGGCCGCAGAGGTTCTGGCGAATATCGACGCTATGGCACTGGCCACCAGTGCGGTCGGCCGTGGTGAGCCGATCACCGAGGATATCCTGCTAGAAATCCATCGGCGGCTGCTCACCGGCACCAGACTCGCACAGCACGGCGGGTGTTTCCGAGACGCGCAGAACTGGATCGGCGGCAGCTCCTTCAATCCCTGCTCGGCCGTATTCGTTCCGCCGCCGTCAGAGCTTGTCCCCGAACTGATGAAGGACTTGATCGCGTTTTGTAATAGCGACGATCTGCCCGCTGTCGCGCAAGCCGCCGTCGCCCACGCACAGTTCGAGACGATCCACCCATTCATCGACGGCAACGGCCGAACCGGTCGAGCATTGATCCATTTGATCCTGCGCCGCCGTGGCGTGGCCGAACGCGTCGTCGCGCCTGTCTCGCTCATCCTCGCCACGTGGAGCGATAGCTATATCGACGGTCTGACTCGCTTCCGGTACATCGGTGCGCCCGATTCCCAACAGGCCACGGACGACTTGAACATCTGGGTGGCGCGCTTTGCCGCCGCCTGTACTCGCGCGGCCCAGGATGCGACCGCTTTCGAGATGAAAGCGGCTGAACTACAGAGATCGTGGCGAGATCGAGTGGCGCCGGTACGGGCGAACTCCGCGCTGGATCTGCTGCTCGGCAAGCTGGTCGGAGCTTCGATCCTCACCGTCGCCACGGCGGCGACGCTGACCGGGCGCAGCTTTCCAGCCGCGAACGCGGCCGTCCAGCGTCTGGCCGAAGCGGGAATCCTGCGCCAGCTCACCGTCGGTCGACGAAACAGGGCCTTCGAGTCGCCTGAGGCGATCAGCGCTTTCACCGCCTTGGAACGACGTCTTGCCAGCCCGGAGAGCGACACTCGAACATCGGACCCAGCACGCCCGGTGCCGTCGAGGAAGATGCCGCCCGGCCGTTGACCTGCGGCCGACGAGGGCACCGGCTCTCCCGATTCGAGCGCCCGCATGCTCTCAGGACGCCAGTGTCATCGCGGACGGCTCGTCGTTCGATATGGAGTTGGCTGCTGTTGGGCTAATCATCCGGCGCTCAGGGGACGATCCGAGGGGCACGGAAGACGTTCAGCGGCGGTTGAATTCGCCGTCCTTGGTTGCGGACATGAAGGTGTCCCAGGCGGTGGGGTTGAATCTCAGGGCTGGTCCGGTCGGGTTCTTGGAGTCGCGCATGCCGATCGTGCCGTCGTTCAGGTGGGCTACCTCTACGCACTGGCCGTTGGACTCGCTGTGGCTGCTCTTGAACCAACTTGCTCCGGATAGGTCAGCGGTCACCGTCAAAACTCCTTGCTACCAGGCGGAGCAGGTCTCGCGAGGTCTTCTCGTCCAGGGCCGTCTCTCGGATGGCGTCGGCCATTTCAGTGTAACGCTGCACCAATTCGGGCCTTTCCAAGTAGAGATCACTGCTCATCCCGCCGTCGAGATAGACGACCGGAGGTTCGATCGGTCGCCCTTTGCTGTCCGTGCCGAAGTCCAGGAGCACGAAGGATCCATGCAAGATGCCGCGCGTGTATCCGGCCGCGTACGGGTGGATGCGCAGAGTGATGTTCGGCCGTGTGCTGACATCAGCTAGGTAGCGGTGTTGCGCGGCCATCACTTTCGCGCTGCCAACGACCCGGTAGAGCGCTGATTCATCAAGAAGTACGTGAAGGTCAACCGGTCGGGTCTTGCGGGTGACCGCAACCTGCCTGTTGAGGCGAAGACGTACTCGTTGCTCGATCTCCTCGTCGGGGCCGTCGTGCAGGAAAGCACCTATCAGCGCGCGGGCATAGTCGGCGGTTTGCAGCAATCCAGGCACCTGCACCGCGTATGACGTCAGCCGCTGGGCCGACCGCTCCATGCCGACGTACATGTTGAACGCATCCGAGAACAGCCCGCCGAGCGGAGTGACGCCCTCCTCGTCGCGCGCCGTAGCCGCGCGCGACGCCAGCCCCACCGCCTGTTCGGTCTGCTCGGCCTTCACCTCGTACAGCATGCACAGTTCGCGTACGTCCTGGCGGCGCGGCTTCACCGCGCGTCCGGTTTCGAGGCGTTGTAACCCGCTGAAGCTGAGCTGAACTTCCTTCGCGGCGACGGCGATCGTCAGTCCGCAGCCCTCGCGCGCTTCGCGCAGAAATCTACCGAGCTGGCGGCGCAGCAGCGTCGGCGACTCGATTTCGGTCATCGGCTTTCCCCAGATGAATGAATCCAGCACACGGTCTGAACTGCATCCATTGATACCCCAGAATTCGATGCTGTCCAGGGCTTTCGGAGAAGTTGTCGGGAACACGCGAATCAGGTCGAAGTGGGCGGTGCCCGGCTGGTGTGCTGTGCGTGCGCCAGGTCGCTGAACAGGACTTTCTCGATTCCAAGCGGCGAGCATTCCGCGATATGGCGCACTTCCGACTCACTCGACGGCAGGGGAAAACCATGCAGGAAGGCTCCTTTCGGGACACTCCCACCACCAGGTGCGCGTTCTACCGCCGTATCGGTGGACTCGCAGCAGGCGTGGACCCGCACACCGGCCGCATCACGGTCCCGGCTGGGAGCGTATGGGAATTGGGGATGGCGGCGTATCTCGGCCACGAGGTTCACGAGGAACTCCGGCGGCGCGGATGCGCTACCGGGCCGATCGTGTCGTACTCGAGATCGCGCAGCTGGGTCTTTCTCGTGCGTCCCGATCTTCCGGACTCGACCACTGCGTTCGCCCAGTTGTATCGGGCTGGTGTCACGGTTTACGCCCACGGCCGGGTGATCGCGTTGCCGTCGCCGGCCGACCAGCCTCCTGCGGTACGGCATTGGGTCGAGCCGCCTCGGGACGGTTTCCGGCCCTCGGCGATGGTGGTGGTCGCGGCGATCAGCCGATGCCTTCCGCCGCGAGCGATCACCCGTCCGCGCTCGGCATCTCCGGAGTTTCTACCCGGGCCAGGGGAGTTCGGTGACAATCCATCCCCGAAGTCCACTGAGCCGCAACCAGGTTCGTGCGCCGCGCCTGCCGGGCACCCGCGCTTTCTTCGACATCTTCAACGCCCGCGTCGATCCGGCGGACGCGCTGATGGTGTCGGCCGTGGGGCTGCTCGGCGTGTGGGTCCGGCATTACCAGACCCGCAAGCCCGGCCGTCCGATGAGCCAGCGGTTGGCCTATTTGATGGACCTGCATATCTGGGCCATCGACCGATATGTGGAAGACCTGCTCGAAACGGCGGGTCACCGGCCTGGTGAGGACGCCGAGGAGATGCATTACTCCTACGGCGAGATGGTCAGCCTGCTCACCGCGGACTTCGCGCGCTGCCGCCGAGAGGAACGGCAACCCGGCGGAATCACCGAGGATCAGATTCTCCACCACGTGCGGCACTAGGACGGGTTCAACGCCATGGTGGACGCGGTAGCCGCCTGGCGAGTGTGACCTAAGATTCCGCACAGGGCGCGACCCGCGTCTCCGGCTGCCGAACCGCAGGAGAGGGTGTGACCACCCCCCGCCCAGAGGAGCCCGATGTCCACCTGCGCGTCCTGCTCGGCGGCCTGAGTCTCGACTTCGCCGCTTGCGATACCGCAGCCGTGCGGTTCATCAAGGAGTGGTGTGCGGTACGCGCTGCTGCCGACCTCGTCGTTGTTCCTGGCGATACCGCCGGGCTGCCGCGTTTGCCGTGCGAGCGCCTCTACTTGCAACCGTGAAGACGCTCGCGCCACACGCCGCGGACGAATTCTCGACTCGGGCGCAATCAACCCGTGCGACGGGGCCGCGAGTGGCACACCGTCGAGAGGCTTACTCGGCCGATGGCGCGGTGGTGTGCCACTCGCGGACGCCGCGTGTCATCGGCGGTCCGGATTGTCATGGAGGTCACCGGCGAGGATGTCGTCGACGCGCGCGGCGAGTGTGGGATCGCCGCTGGCGAAACGGTTCAGGCGTAGAGGCCGCGATCGGCGGACCCGCATCGCGGCCAGGTGAATAGCGTCGCGAAGGATATCCGCACTGCTGACGCCCGTCCGCATTGCCGCGTCCTCGATGACGGCCAAGTCGGCAGTATCAGCGTGGACCGTGATTTGCTCGAGAGGCATATGCACACTGTGGCAGAGGTGTGCGCGAAGCTGTCGCGAGCCATATGGGAGGCGGTTCATTTCGGCTCTGTGCGAGGGGACGAACGCCGGAAGCCGGGCGCAGCGATCGCTACGCCGCGCTGGTGTGCGGCGTGAAACTGACGCGCGCGTCGTCGGCATCGATGGCGATGTTCAGCGAAGCGTCCAGGGCTCGTGCCAGCTTCGTCAGTAGCGGAAGGGTGGGGACGGCGTCGGATCCCTCGATCCGGGAGATCTTCGCCTGCGTCAGTCCCGCCCGGTCGGCGAGTTCGGCTTGGGTGAGGCCGAGCTCCGTGCGACGGTTGTATACGGCGGCGGCGAGCTCCATGGCCAGTCGGATTTCATGACGCACTTCGCTGACGGCCTCGGGCTCGGTCAGCCCGTCGTCCTCAGGTGTCCTCCGACCGCGTGAGATCGCAATGTTCCTTCCCGGTTCTGTGCGCTCCCGTGACCGTCGTACGGTGA
Organism: Nocardia sp. NPDC004260; assembly: GCF_053603155.1. Classification (NCBI taxonomy): domain Bacteria; kingdom Bacillati; phylum Actinomycetota; class Actinomycetes; order Mycobacteriales; family Nocardiaceae; genus Nocardia; species Nocardia sp. NPDC004260. The sequence continues at coordinate 14,146 of NZ_JBSGEZ010000020.1, forward strand.
AAGGCGGCAGGGCATGCCGAGCAGCGTTGGCGATCGAAGCCCGCCGAGTTGATCATTCAGAGGTCAGCCGTCGTCTGCGCCGTCTCCAGGGCATGTAGCGACACGTAGCGCTGCCGTTGCGTGAATGCCGCACCGCGACCTGTCGCGTTATGCGGTAGCGGATTCGGCAGCGTGCGGTGTTCCGGATCACCGGGTCGAGTCAGCAAGAAGACCTGGTAGGCACCTTCGGTCCACCCGAGTTGGCAAGACGCGTCGATGACGGCGGCGATTTTGCGATCGTCCCGATTCGCCGAGATTCGGAGTCGATTGGCTGAGTCCTGCGTCCACTCGACACCATCTCGTCGATGCCGCACACGCGGCACTTCTACTTGGATTGCCGAATTAGTGTAGAAGGCTATTCGCTCGATGGGGCGGAAGAACCGGCCGGCCTGGCAGACGTACGCGTAACACGACTGATAGAGCGGCCACGCCGAGCGGGCTGCGACAACTGCCGTGTCCGACGGGGTTATCGGGCGCTTGCCATATACCAGCATCGCTCGGCTGAGGTCGGTAAGCCATGCGGCGCAATCTTCATCGATGTAGTCGGCGACTTCGATGATTCGCCGTACCTCGAACGGAATGTCGATGTTCAAGATCGAATCGTGATGAGCGAGACGATTCCGAAACTTGCGAACACCTTCGAGAGCCACCATCACCTGTTTGCGTCGTCCCGACGAGTTGGGAAAGGCATGACGCAGGCAATCCCGCCACAGCTGTTCGTATTTCGGGCCGAGTAGTCCGGTCCAGAATCCGAAGCTCAAGCCTGCAACGATCTGATCTCGGTACTCGAGGTCTTGTTCTCGGAGGCGATTTCGGACAACTTCCACTGCGGTTGTCACGTTGTCGTTCAACGGCAGCAAGAACCAAGGGATGCCGCGAGATGCCTCCTCGAAATGCTTGCGCAACTCGGTATCCAAGGCGTTCCGCAGCAGGACTTCCATATGACCCAGCACCTCGAACGAGGCAGCAACAGTCCGGGCGCTCCAGGTGTAGAGCTTCATGGCGGCGGCGCGGTCACCCTGTGCGGCGTGTAGGTACGGAGCCATTCGAGGCTTGGAGAGCAGGTCCCAGACCTTGGTGTTGCTGTAGTCGACATCCCCCGTCACGAGCCGGTATGCTACGTCACGAACGCCCCAGTGTCGCCTCTGAGCTTCTCATGCGCCTGGGGCTCCTTCATTGGTTCGCATTAGCAACTGCAGCGAGCCATTGCAGTGATGGTTCGCAGGTCTTGCGTCCGGGCGTGCGGCGATACCTCGGACCAGCAGCGGCCGGTTCTCCGAGCGACTCAGACCTCCAACTCGGACCAGGGGATGTGGATGGGGAACGGGAAGTCGATGGTGATGGCGTCGGAATCGTTCGGTGACCATTCGCCGATCAGGAGATAGTTCGTCGGATAAAGCGGGCGTACGCCGGGTGGGAGCTCGCCGGGGACGGTTTCCAGGGCGTACGTGCGGACCGTCGCGATGGCACTCTTCTTACGCGCGAGCGTCACCTCCCAATACCAGGGGATGCCACCATCGGCGTAGCGTCGCTGCTCCTCGTGCGGATCCACTGCGATCGTCGCCGGAGAACTGACGTGGCCGACAAGCAGCACGTCGTCAGCGCGGATGTCCTGGTAGGGGGTGTCGAGGCGGCGGTAGACGAGCACGTCGGGGGTGGCGAAGTCCGACTTTCCGGTCGTGCCGAAGAAGACGTTGGTTTCGAAGTCGACACGCCACCAGCTTTGTGGCTGCTCGGCCATGTCATCGCGGGCGCAGCGCTTGAGTGCGCTGGTCAGCGCGAACGTGAACGCTTGATGTTCGGCGGGTCCCCGCTGTCGCCAGACGACGCGCCCGTTGCGCAGCTCGATCTGTCCGGCGATCTCCTCGGGTAGCTGCTCGAGCTCCTCCCAGGTCATGGACTCCGGGAGGTCGGGTCGTTCGACGCCTGAGCTCGACATAGGCCCATGCTAGCCCCGGTCACCGGCTGTTTCCGCTGGTCATGAGCCAAGTGGAGCGGGTCCCGCGCAGACCCCGATTTTGCCCAGGTGAACCCCTTGCCTACACTAGAGCGGTTGCCTGGGCACCTCCATGCCCGCATGCGTGCGCTCGGGCGATCGAACCTCCTCCGGTCGGCAAGTGTCGGCCGGACCATCCGAATTGTCGTAGGCCCACCGCTGGGCATGCCGATGTGCATGTCAGCGCTGTATGGGAACCGCGGCGAGAAAGGTGTCTAGGTCGAACCATGACCATGACTGATCCGATCGCAGACTTCCTGACACGTCTGCGCAACGCCAACTCGGCGTACCACGATCAGGTGAAGGCTCCGCACTCGAAGCTCAAGGCGAACATCGCCGAGATCCTCAAGCGCGAGGGTTACATCGCCGACTACCGGACCGAGGACGCACAGGTGGGCAAGACGCTCATCGTCGACCTCAAGTACGGCCCGAGCCGTGAGCGCAGCCTCGCCGGCGTGCGCCGCGTCTCCAAGCCCGGTCTGCGCGTGTACGCGAAATCCACCAATCTGCCCAAGGTGCTCGGCGGCCTCGGCGTGGCGATCATCTCCACGTCCTCCGGCCTGCTGACCGACAAGCAGGCGGCCAAGCAGGGCGTGGGCGGCGAAGTCCTCGCTTACGTCTGGTAAGGGAGGTCAGGACAATGTCGCGTATTGGTAAGAAGCCCATCGCAATCCCCGCTGGCGTCGACATCACCATCGACGGCCAGGACATCGCGGTGAAGGGGCCCAAGGGCACCCTGTCGCTCACCGTCGCCGAGCCGATCACCGTCGCCAAGGGCGAGGACGGCCAGCTCGAGGTCGCCCGTCCGGACGACGAGCGCCGCAGCCGCGCGCTGCACGGCCTGACCCGCACTCTGGTGTCGAACATGGTCGTCGGCGTGACCCAGGGCTACGAGAAGAAGATGGAAATCTTCGGCGTCGGTTACCGCGTCGCGCTGAAGGGCCAGAACCTCGAGTTCGCCCTCGGCTACAGCCACCCGGTGCCGATCGAGGCCCCCGAGGGGATCACGTTCGCGGTGGAGTCGCCCACCAAGTTCTCCGTGTCCGGAATCGACAAGCAGAAGGTCGGCCAGATTTCGGCGGTCATCCACGGCCTGCGCAAGCCCGACCCGTACAAGGGCAAGGGCATCCGCTACGCCGGCGAGGTCGTTCGCCGCAAGGTCGGAAAGACGGGTAAGTGATCATGGCGCAAACCGAAAACCAGCAGGCCAAGCGCATCCCCCTGGGCAAGGACGTGTCGACGCAGCGCCGTCTGTCGAAGACGCGCCGTCACTTCCGCCTGCGCAAGAAGCTCGCGGGTACCACCGAGCGTCCGCGCCTGGTGGTCAACCGCTCCTCGCGCCACCTGCACGCGCAGCTGGTCGACGACTCGGTCGGCAAGACCATCGCCGCCGCCTCGACCATCGAGGCCGACGTGCGCGCGGTGGACGGCGACAAGTCGGCCAAGAGCAAGAAGGTCGGCGCCCTGCTGGCCGAGCGTGCCAAGGCCGCCGGTGTCGAGGCCGTCGTGTTCGACCGTGGTGGTCACGACTACCACGGCCGGATCGCCGCACTGGCCGATGCCGCTCGCGAAGGTGGGTTGAAATTCTGATGATCGATAACAAGAACGGAAGGAACGTCTGATGCCGGGACGTCAGAGGCGTGACGGCGGAAGCGGACCCGCCGGACAGAATGGCAGCGCCCCCGAGGGCGGCCGCGGCGATCGTCGCGGTGGCGGCGACCGTCGGGGCGGTGGCGACCGTCGCGACAACGCCGCGGAGAAGAACCAGCTCGAGCGGGTCGTCGCGATCAACCGCGTCTCCAAGGTCGTGAAGGGTGGTCGGCGCTTCAGCTTCACCGCCCTCGTGATCGTCGGTGACGGCAACGGCCTGGTCGGCGTCGGCTACGGCAAGGCCAAGGAAGTTCCCGCGGCCATCCAGAAGGGTGTCGAAGAGGCTCGCAAGAACTTCTTCCGCGTCCCGATGATCGGCTCCACCATCACGCACCCGGTTCAGGGTGAGGCGGCCGCCGGTGTGGTCATGCTGCGTCCGGCCTCGCCGGGTACCGGTGTGATCGCCGGTGGCGCGGCTCGTGCCGTGCTGGAGTGCGCCGGTATCCACGACATTCTGGCGAAGTCGCTCGGTAGCGACAACGCCATCAACGTCGTGCACGCGACTGTCACTGCCCTCAAGCAGCTGCAGCGTCCGGAAGAGGTCGCGGCCCGCCGTGGCCTGCCGCTCGAGGACGTCGCCCCTGCCGGCATGCTGCGTGCGCGCGCTCAGGCTGCCGGAGGTGTCAAGTAATGGCAGATCTCAAGGTGACCCAGATCAAGAGTTCGATCGGCGCCAAGAAGAATCAGCGGGACAGTCTTCGGACCCTCGGTCTGCGCGGTATCCGCAAGACCGTGGTCCGCGAGGACAACGCCCAGAACCGCGGGCTGATCAACGTCGTGCGCCACCTCGTGACCGTTGAGGAGGTCTGACATGACCATCAAGTTGCATCACCTGCGTCCGGCTCCCGGCGCCAAGACCGAGAAGATCCGTGTGGGTCGCGGTGAGGGCTCCAAGGGCAAGACGGCGGGCCGTGGTACCAAGGGCACCAAGGCGCGCAAGAACGTCCCGGCCGCCTTCGAGGGTGGGCAGATGCCGATCCACATGCGGCTGCCCAAGCTGAAGGGCTTCACGAACCCGTTCCGCACGGAATACCAGGTCGTGAACGTCGGCAAGATCGCGAAGCTGTTCCCCGAGGGCGGCGAGGTCGGCAAGGCCGAGCTCGTGGCGGCCGGTGCGGTTCGCAAGAACCAGCTGGTCAAGGTCCTTGGCGATGGTGAGATCGGCGTCGCGGTCCAGGTGACCGCGGACAAGGTCACCGGCGCGGCGAAGGAGAAGATCACCGCCGCCGGTGGCACCGTCACCGAGCTGGGCTGACGGTACTCTGCATTACAGCGGCACCGGACGAGTGGAGAGCTCGTCCGGTGCCACTGTTAGAGTTCAATTGTTGTCTGCCAAGCCTCGTCGTGGTTTTCGGCGTCCCTTCTGTGTCGAGCAGGGACATCGCTGAACATCCATGTCATGACCATGTCGTTCGCCAGGAGGATCAGTGGTTTCCGCCTTCGTATCGGCCTTCCGGACTCCGGACTTACGGCGGAAGATTCTCTTCACGCTGGGGTTGATCGCGTTGTACCGCCTGGGTGCCTCGCTGCCGTCCCCCGGCGTCGACTACAAGGCGGTCCAGGAGTGCATCGACCTGGTCTCGGGCGGTGAGTCCGGCGGCATCTACCAGCTGATCAACCTGTTCTCCGGTGGTGCGCTGTTGCAGCTGTCGGTCTTCGCGATCGGCATCATGCCCTACATCACCGCGAGCATCATCATCCAGCTGCTCACGGTCGTCATCCCGCGGTTCGAGGAACTGCGCAAGGAAGGCCAATCCGGCCAGACCAAGATGACGCAGTACACCAGATACCTGTCGATCGCCCTCGCGATCCTGCAGGCCACCGGCCTGGTCGCGCTCGCGGCCCGTCGCCAGCTGCTGCAAGGCTGCCAAAAGGACATTTTGGCCGACACCAGCATCTTCGGCATGATCATCATCGTGCTCGTGATGACCGCGGGCGCGGCGCTGGTGATGTGGTTCGGCGAGCAGATCACCGAGCGCGGCATCGGCAACGGTATGTCCCTGCTGATCTTCTCGGGTATCGCCGCCCGCATCCCGAGCGAGGGCAAGGCGATCCTGGACAGCCGGGGCGGCCTGGTCTTCGGGCTGGTGTGTGTCGCCGCGCTGGCGATCATCACCGCCGTGATCTTCGTCGAGCAGGGCCAGCGCCGGATCCCGGTCCAATACGCCAAGCGCGTGGTCGGCCGGAAGATGTACGGCGGCTCCTCGACCTACCTGCCGTTGAAGGTGAACCAGGCGGGCGTGATCCCGGTCATCTTCGCCTCGTCGCTGCTGTACCTGCCGAACCTGGTGGCGCAGCTGACGGGGTCGCAGAACAACCAGAATCCGAGCTGGTGGCAGGAGATCATCCAGAAATACCTGGTGAATCCCGGCAACCCGGTGTACATCGCGATCTACTTCAGCTTGATCGTGTTCTTCACCTACTTCTACGTCGCGATCACCTTCAACCCGGAGGAGCGCGCTGACGAGATGAAGAAGTTCGGCGGCTTCATCCCGGGCTACCGGCCCGGCAAGCCGACGGCCGACTACCTCAACTTCGTCCTGAGCCGTATCACCCTCCCCGGCTCGATCTATCTCGGTCTGGTAGCGGTGCTGCCGAACCTGTTCCTCGACATCGGCGCCTCCGGCGGTACCCAGAACCTTCCGTTCGGCGGTACCGCGGTGCTGATCATGGTGAGCGTCGGTTTGGACACCGTGAAGCAGATCGAGAGCCAGCTGATGAATCGAAATTACGAAGGGTTCCTCAAGTGAGAGTTGTACTGCTCGGTCCGCCGGGCGCCGGTAAAGGCACCCAGGCCGTCCTGCTGTCGGAGAAGCTGGGCGTTCCGCACATCTCCACCGGGGACCTGTTCCGTGCGAATATCAGCCAGCAGACCCCGCTGGGTCGCGAGGCGCAGAAGTACATGGACGCGGGCGACCTGGTGCCCAGCGACGTGACCAATCGCATGGTGGAGGCGCGGGTCAACGAGCCCGACGCCGCCAACGGCTTCGTCCTCGACGGCTACCCGCGCACGGTCGACCAGGCCGACGCGCTGGAGAAGATCCTCAAGCACATGAACACCTCGCTCGACGCGGTGCTGCGCTTCGTCGTGCCCGAGGACACCGTGGTCGAGCGGATGCTCGCGCGCGGCCGCGCCGACGACAACGAGAGCGTGATCCGCAACCGGCTGCGGGTGTACCGCGAGGAGACCGAGCCGCTGCTGGACCACTACGACGGCCTGGTCGTCTCGGTGGACGGCGTCGGCGAGGTCGACGACGTCAACGCGCGGGCGCTGCGCGCGCTGGGCCACTGAGCCGACTCGCGATGGAGCGCTGAGGGCGGATGGTCTTCAACCGCAAGAAGAAGGTCGTGCCGTTCCGGACGGCAGGCGAACTGGATGCCATGGCGGCGGCCGGCGCGATCGTCGGCCGCGCTTTGGTGGCCGTGCGCGCGGCCGCCAAGCCCGGGGTGTCCACCGCGGAACTGGACGAGGTTGCCGAGCAGGTAATCCGGGACGCGGGCGCGGTGCCCTCCTTCAAGGGCTACCACGGCTTCCCGGCGTCCATCTGCGCATCGGTGAACGACCGCGTGGTGCACGGGATTCCGACGGCGGGGGAGATTCTCGCCGAGGGCGACCTGGTGTCCATCGACTGCGGCGCGATTCTCGACGGCTGGCACGGCGATTCGGCCTGGACGTTCGGCGTCGGCACCATCATCGAGGCCGATCGGTTGCTCAGCGAGGCGACCAAGTCGTCGATGGAGGCCGGTATCGCGGCGATGTTGCCCGGTAACCGGCTGACCGACGTTTCGCACGCCATCGAGCTGGGCACCCGGGCAGCCGAGAAGGAGCACGGGCGCGGCTACGGCATCGTCGACGGCTACGGTGGGCATGCCATCGGGCGCGAGATGCACCTCGATCCGTTCCTCGCCAACGAAGGCGAGCCCGGTAAGGGCCCGAAGCTCGTGGTGGGATCGGTGCTCGCGATCGAGCCGATGCTCACGCTCGGCACCACCCAGACGAAGGTGCTCGACGACGACTGGACCGTGGTCACCGTGGACGGCAGTCGTGCGGCACATTGGGAGCACACGGTCGCCGTCACGGAGGACGGACCCCGGATCCTGACGTTGCGTCCGGAGTAGGGCACGGCCCTCGGGCTGCCCCGGTTCGATGACACTGCGCGGCGAGGAAACGAGCCGCACCGACGCCAGGAATCCCTGGTCGATCTCGCCGTCTCTCCGCGTGCCGACACGATGCGCCGACACGCCACCGGGCGATACCCAGCGTTCGCTGGATCGGTGACGTCGTTCCTTGCACCCGCGTCCTTCGCGTCGAGCCGAAGCGGTGGGCCCGGTCGGTGCCCATGCGGGGTGGAACGGTTACTTTCTCCTTGTTTTCGGAACTGTTCTGAACGATGCCGTCAGCGTATGGCCGGGCAGTAGCCGGTGACCTGAGTAGACCGCTACTCGAATCGGCTTGGCGCACGCCGCAGTTCGCCGCTATCCGGCCTGCTCCGTGGACACCGCGACGGGGCGGGCAACGCTGTGGCCTGGCTATTTCGTGTGCGTAAGTAGCCGTTCAGTGCGCGCGGCGCAGAGTCGTTCGCAGCGCCAAAGTGACTATCGGTAGATCGAATTCGCCTTCGGCCGTCTCCGGCCTCGCCAGCAGACAGGCCCTGATCCGGCCGAGCACTTCGGTCCGCTCGTCGGGGGAGATCACCACCGTGTGCGATTGCGTACCGATGGTCGCGGTCAGGGACTCTGCGGTGCGGCGATATCGGTGCGGGAAGGTCGACCGTTCGAACTCGTGGTCGCGGAACGGCGGGTGGCCGGGTAGCGCCACTTGTCCGAACTCGCCCATCTAGTGTGCAAGGCGAGCTTTTCTTCGTAGTTGTCCGGACTCCCCATCCGTTTCACTCCACGGATGGGGAGCCGCGACGGAACCTAAGATGCGCCGGGAAGTCTCCGCACGCCCGCGCAGACCTCGGCGGCCAGGTCGTCGTAGCCGACGGCCAGTTCGGCCAGGCGCTGCCAGGCGTCCCACAGATCCCATTCCGAACTGCTGGCCAGCGCCGCGTAGGCGTTCGCGGTGAACTGGGCCAGGCGATCGATCACGGCGCCGACGGTCTCGGTGTGCACGTGCGCCGCGCCGTGGGCGGGCGGCAATTGCGTGGTGATCCAGCGATCGATGTCGTGAATCAGGCTCGCACGCAACGCGTCTATCTCGCCGAGTGATTCGTGTCCCGCGCTGAGCCTGCGTTCGTGCAACGTAGTGAGTTCGTGTGCGCAGCGCAGCATCGGGTTGCTCTCGTGCATCTCGCCTCGGCAGGCTTGCAGCACTTGATGTTTCGCCGGAAGTACCGCCCCGGTGGTCATCGCCCGCCCGTTCTCGTGCAGGACCGTACGGTGTCGACGATGGACGAGCCGGAGGGACGGAAACCGTTCTCGGGGGCCACGATCCAGTGCCGATAGTCGGCGTCGGCCACGGCGGGAGACGGCAGTGCGATCTCACCGCCGGAGGGCACGATGGAGACATTGAGACGGAACAGTTCCGCGAACAGCCGGACGTCGTCGGGTAAGTCGGGGCGGGTGAGAAAGGTCCACCGTTTGGACCGGACATGAGAAACGATCGGGCCCAACGCTATTCGGCGATGAGTGAGGTCGTCGCGAACTTTCTGCCCCAACGCGGCGGGCATCGTGATCGCGCCGACGAATCCGGCGCGGAGGACGATTCGGCCTATCTCCGGATGGACTCCGGCGGGCAGGTCGCAGGTGTGTCGATAGTAGGCGCATCGGGCGGTCGGGGTATCCGCCAACGCCAGTTGGTCCATGGGGCCCTCGGGTAGCATCGTGTGACTTTTTCCAAGCCGCCCGGACGGCGCTGCGGCACCAGTGCTTGTGATCCGGTTCATCGTGCGGGCGTTGTCTCAGTAGAGCACTCCATGGAGCGGATCAAACATTCCGTTCAATTAGTTCTCGAGAAATTCGTTCGCCCGTCGGTTACCGGCGGGTGCAGTTACCGGTAGGGTGCGCGGCGCTGCCCCGCGTTCAACTCGGCGTACGTAATTCCTGGTCAAACGACCTGTGAAGATGCGGGGCGAGAACGCGGGGAATTTTGTTCATCGCCGTCGCTGACGCGTGCGCTACCTTGCCGCAAATCGATACCGCGGCAGCGCGCCTCAGGGTGTCGTGCGGAAGTACAGCACGCGGTCGCCGTGCTCGGACAACGGCGTGTCGACACTGACCTGGCGCAGGCCGCAATCCGGCAGGTAGGTGAGGTTGGCGAACACCTTCGTGTTGCCGAAGGCCGCGCGCAGCTTGCTCTCCGTCGCCCGGTCGGGGTTGTACAAGGCCAGTGTCTCGAAATCGAGTGGCGCGAGCGGTTTGTCGAGGGGCGCCTGCCCGGCAGGGCGGCCGAGCGCGGCGTACTGGGTGGCCGTACCGCGCTCGTACCAGCACAACTCGTAGGCTACGTCCTCCGTGACCGTGATCGCCGCGACCGGCCAGTCCTGGGAGAGACGCAGTGCCAGTGGATGTTTCCCCACCGGAGTGAGTTCCCAGTTCAGGCTCATGACCGTCACCCAGCCGCCGTAGGGCTGGTCGATCAGCACGATGTCGTCGCCGAGGGTGGCGGAGGTGTTCAGCTTCGGCTCGCGGATCTTCCACTTCGACTCGGGCGTACCGAGATAGCTCTCGCGGTCGAGGGGATAGGCGTCGTCGACGGCGTAGGCCGCGATGATCGCGGCGCGTACGTGGGCGATGGCGTCCCGTTCCGGCAGGTAGACGCTGAGCGCGCCGAAGGTGGAGCCGATCTGGACGGGCGTCGACGGCTGATCCTGCTCGGTGCCCGGCGCGAGCGGGCGCAGGCCCACAAGAGCCAGCTTCCAGTTGATTTCCTCGACGGTCGACAGGTCGCCGGAGGATTTGAACATGATCTGCTGCTGGGTGAGCCGTCCGGCTCCCTCCAGGGTGCGGCAGCCCAGTTCGACCAGCGCCCGGTGCGACTTGGGCGTGAGATCCAGGTCCTGGATGCCGCAGGCGCGCAACCGGATCGACATGCTGGTGGAGGTGAACGCGGCGTACCGCTCCCGGTACATGGCGATGGCCTGCTTGCGCGACCGGCCCACCATGAGCGTGCGCAGCAGCGTGCTCAGGCTGGCCAGGTACTTGCCGGACAACTCCGGGTTCGCCGCGGCCAGGCCGGCGCGGATGCGGGCCGCCTCCTCGGTCGCGGCCACGGCGGCGTCCTGGTCCAGCCTGCCCAGCCAGACACCGCACTTGGACAGGCCGTCGGCGCACGGGCCCGCGACTTCCGGATGCGCCCGCGCCACTTGCCGGTAGACGTCACAGGCGCGCCGGATCGTCGTGGTGGCCAGTTCCCTGCGCCCGCTGTGCCGTGCCGCCTGCTCGAAGGAGCGCAGCGCGTCGTTCAATTCCCCGGCCAGGCGGGCGGTGAGCACTTGGCCCCTGGACAGCAGGCGCAGGCGGATCGCCACCGCTTCTTCGGCGGGCGCCAGCGCTTCCCTCGTGCGGTCGCGCATCGAGCCGTTGTTCTTGGTGGCGATCAGCCCCTTGGCGAGTTCGCCGAGCGAGGTGGCCAAGCGCAATTCGGATTCGACCGTCCGGTCGAGGGCCGCATACCGATCCGCCGCGATCTGACGCTCCATCGCGTCCAGATCCATCGCGCTCCTCGTTTCCAGCATGATCCTCCGCCAACGCGCGGCAACCGCGCAACACATTCTTCTGCGCACCGAGTTTGTCACGCTTGCCGCCCGCGCGCACCTGTATCCCGCGAGGCAGACCGGGTCGTTCGGCGGTCGGCGACCCGCGCGGCGGCCGACGCGGTGGCGGAAGGCATGATCGAAGGCTGTGCGAGCCCTCCTACAGCGCGTGAGATCGGCCCGGGTGACGGTCGACGAGCAGGTCGTCGGAACGATCGATCCGGTGGCCGACGGCCTCCCGCACGGCCTGGTCGCCCTGGTCGGCGTGACGCACTCCGACACGGAGGCGACCGCGCGGGCATTGGCCGACAAGGTATGGCGGTTGCGCATCCTCGACGGGGAGCGCTCGGCCGCGGACCTGGGCGCGCCGATTCTGGTGGTCAGCCAGTTCACGCTGTACGCGGACACGAAGAAGGGCAGGCGTCCGTCGTGGTCGGCGGCCGCGCCCGGCGCTGTCGCCGAACCACTCGTCGAGCACTTCGCGGAGGCGTTGCGCGAACTCGGCCCAACCGTGGCCACCGGGCGGTTCGGCGCGCACATGCACATCGACCTGGTGAACGACGGTCCGGTCACCCTAATGGTGGAGCTGTGAGCTGTTGTCTTGGCCCGGAAATCGGGGGCTCCGAGCGCATCTGGTGATCCGCGTCGCGCTCGACCTGGGCACGGAGCCTGCCCGCAAACATCGAGGAATTCCCCGTTCCCGTTGACGTCACTGGTGATTAGTCATCCGCTGTTACCGTGGGCGGGAAGGACTCGAGATCGCGCGGCGGGCAGCCCCGGACAGCGCGGATCGTTCAGTTGTCGCCGCGTGGGATCAGTTGTTCGGCGGCGGTGGGCGCAAAAGCGCCGGCGCGGCTACTCGCCCGACAGCGGTGACCGGCACGGGAAGTGCGGGATACCAGGTATCGGCTCTTCGCTCGAACAGCGCCCGTGACGGGCCCAGCGCGAGCGGGCCCGCGATGCGCACCAAACGGAATCCCGCCGAACGGTAGTAGGCGTGCAGATCGGTATTGGTGGTCCACGCGTCGAGCCGGACCCAGGCGCGGCCCTGCGAGCGGGCGAGCAGTCCCGCGTGCGCCAGCAGGTGATGGCCCACGCGCCGGCCCGCGAAACGCAGATCCACGATCATGTAATGGGCGATCACCGCGTCGTCGAGTTCCCATCCCGACCACAGACCGGCGTCGGCGCGGTCGTTGACCGTGATCGTTCCCGCCGGTTCGCCCGCGACCTCGGCGATCCAGGTCTCGCCCGCGTCCAGCGACCGTCCCACGGCGCGAGCGAAGATCTCGATGGGCAGGCCGCGTCCGGCGACCGTCCACTGATCGGAGCCTCGCGCGGTGAGCCACGCCGTGCGCTGTACGCGCAGGCGGCAGATCATGCCGAGATCGCCCCATGTCGCCTGGCGCAGCGCGATCGTCATGGGCTAGGCCCGGCCGGTCCCGTGCGAATCGGCAAGCGTGGTCCGGATGACTGCGGTGCCTTCGGCGTCGCCGAGCTCGTAGGCGAGCCGATTGCCGGAGGCGAGCGAGCGTTGCCGCGTGGCACGGGTGACGCGCTCGTGGTTGGCGCCGATGCGCAGATGGTCGAGCAGGATGGTGCCGGTGGCGACGCCGAGCACCAAGGCTTCCTCCGCGGTGGCGGGCCGGGCGACGAGCGTGTCGCGGTGCGCGGTCTCGGCATGGCCCCGGTCGGCGAGGCGGCGGGTGGTGCCCTCCGGAATGTCGTGCGGTGAGTCGATTCCGGTCGCCTCGGCCAGGTCACGGGGATAGAAGCTGACCTCCCACGACCACGGCTCATGGTCGAGATACTGGACCACCGTCCTGGCCAGCACCCACGAATCCGGCGGTATACCCAACCAAGACGCGACTTCGGGGCTGGCGGGCTCCATCTTCGCGCTGAACTCCTTCGACGGCTCCCGGTGCGCGGCCCGCGCGATCTCCTCGAAGATGTCGTGCGGGGTCTGCGGCCGGTCGGGGCGGATGGAATCGGTGACAACGGATTCCAGGATTTCCTGGTTTCGAACGATCGTTCCGCGGGAAGTAGCTGTATAGACGAGATTTTCGGTCACCAGCACCTGGATCGCGTTGCGGGCCGTGGTAATCGAGACCTGCATTTGATCGGCAAGCTCCGAGTGACTGGGCAGTCGATCGCCCGGTTTCCACTTGGCTGCGCGGATCTCCTCGCGGAGGAGGTCTGCGATCCGGTGATACGTCGGACCGTCCGCCATCTTGCTCCTCGGTTGGTCATGCAGGTAACGAAGTGTACTCTCCGTGACTCCCTACGGCCCGTTAACGCTTGACAGGTGCCTTCAGAGGTTTATTGTAATGAAGTCCTGATCCGGTGTTGTGCGGCGATGACGGCGAGGCAACGTGGCAGGTTCGGATACAACGGTCGTAATGGCCCTCCCTGGCACACCTAGGTGTGTCGATCCTTCGGTGCGCTCTTCGGCACCGGGATTGCTTCCCACGTCCGACCTATTGGTTCGGGCGTGTCGCGGACACCGCGTGGTCGGTGGTCCGCTCTTGTGGTTCGCTCGTGATCTGGCAGTGCTACATGAGCGCCGCCTGGTCGGCCGCGGTGGTTCGGTGGACACCTCCGTGGCGGTGGTTCGCGAAATCGAGCGTCGCAGAGTCGAATTGGTGATGGCCATCGACGACTGGGTGATGCGAAGTGTGCCGCAGCATCGGCTCGGCGCCACTCTGCACACCGAAACGGTGGGTGCGGTGATCGATCGCCTGGCCGAGTCGTCGGTGCGCGCGCACCACGCGTTGATGACTCTGAACGCGCACGACGATTTGCTGCACAACGCGTGGCATCATCTCGCCGAACTCGCGGACGCCTATGACGATCTGGTGCGCGACGTCATGGCGGGCAGGCGGCGTCTGCCCGAGTGGTGAGCGGCTGATCCGTTCGCCCTTCGCCCCGCCGGGCCACCGCCCGGCGGGTGTCACGGGTGGTAACGACGATGATCGGTGGCGAAGTCGTCCGCGACGGTCGCGGCCAGCTCGACGTAGGCCCGCTTGGTCTGTTTGTGCAAGCGGTGCAAATCGATTTCGGCGCCCTCGGACATGTGCGCGTCGAACGGGATGATGTGCACGGCGCGGCACCGGGACAGGAAGTACTCCCGTAGCTGCTGGATACCGACGTTCGGCGATCCGGCCCGCGGGGAGTTGATCACCACCACCGCGTTGCGCACCAAATGGTCGTGGCCGTGCAGCGACAACCAGTCCAATGTGGCTGCGGCACTGCGGGCTCCGTCGATCGCGGGGGAGGAGATCAGTACCAGCGAGTGCGCCAGGTCGAGTACACCGGACATGGCCGAATGCATGAGCCCGGTACCGCAGTCGGTGAGGATGATGTTGTAGAACCGCTGCAGGATTCGTGCGACCGCGCGGTACTCCTCTTCGCTGAACGCCTCCGACGCGGCCGGATCACGTTCGCTGGCGAGCACTTCCAGGCGGCTCGTCGCCTGCGAGGTGTGCCTGCGCACATCCGAATAGCGCTGGATGGTCGAATCGAGGAGCAGGTCGCGCACGGTGGACCTGGTTTGCAGGGGCACCCGCTGCGACAGTGTGCCGAAGTCCGGATTGGCGTCGACGGCGATCACCCGGTCGCCCCGGATCGAGGCGAAGGTGGAGCCGAGACCCATTGTGGTGGTGGTCTTTCCGACGCCGCCCTTGAGCGACAGCACCGCGATCCGGTAGTCGCCGCGGACGGGCTGCCTGATCCGCGCGACCAGTTCCTGCAACCTGCGTTCCTCGGCGGACATACCGGGGTTGATCGCGCCACCCGACACGTGGTGCACGGCCTTGCGCCACCCGGTTCCCGGAGCTTTCTTGGCCCTGCGCAGCGGCACGTCGTCGAGTGAAGGTTGCTGGAACGGGGCGCCCTGCTGGGCGGGTGGCTGTGGGTAGCCGGGAGGCGTGCCCCACTGCGGGGCGGGGTGCCCAGTGGCTTGGTGCGGCGGCACGGAATGCGGTGATGCCGGACCGGATTCGGGCGCGGCAGTATTGCGCCACTGGTCGATGGGGACCTGCGGTGCGCTGCCCGCTGCCTGGTCGCCCGCGGACTGCGTCGGGTGACCGGCGGGTACGCCGCCCGAGGCGTAGGGGTGCGGCTGTGGCGCGCCCGCGTAGTGAGCCGCATCCGGACGGGGCTGAGGTGGCGGCTGCTGGTCGGAGTTCGGCGCTTGTCCGACCGGCGGCTGGGACGCCGAAGGTTCGTTCGGCTCCGCGGACAGCCGGTGGCGTCCGCCACCGGCGACAGGTCGCGCCGCCGCTGGGCCGATGTCGGTCGCGCCGACCCGGTTCGACTCCGGTGCGCTCGAGTCTTTTTGTACGTGAGTCGCATCGACCGACCCGGCCGAGTCGGGCTGCCCGGGGGCCTCCGGCGCGGTACCGGATGCACTGTTGTGCGGCCGCTCGTGCGGCACGGGCGGGTCGGGCAGCGGTGGGAGTCGGCACGGCGCGTCGGTCGCGGGCGCGTCGGCCTGCTCGGGCCGAGGAGCCGCGAGCCACGGCGGCGGACCATCAGGAATCACCGCCGTGGGAACGGGTGAGGCGGTCCGCGGGGCTCCCGCCGGATGCACGGTAATGGGCGGTGGCCGGTGGGCATCGCTCGACGGCGTGATGTCGCCGGTGCCCAGCGTGGAGCCATGCTCGGATCCCGCACCTGCCGACGTTGTCGGGGCCTGAGCCGCAGCCGCGCTCCGGTTCACCCCGGCAGTGGTGTTCTCGCTGTGCGGTTCGGTCGGACTTGCGCCGGTGGATAACATGCCGGCGCCGGTCGGCGTCGCTTCTCGGCTCTCGGCCCGCCGATCAGGGTCCGCTCTCCCGGAAGCGGGATTTTCAGCGGAACGTGCCGCTGTCGGATCGCCGTACGGCCCCGCGTGCTCGCCCGCTGACGGCTCGGATCCCTCGCCGTGCGGTGACTGCGCATTTTCGCTCAGCGAGCCGGGGGCCTGCCCCGCGCTGGATACTGGCGTGGCGGTCGGGGCCGACGGGTGTCCGCCCTGCCGTGCCGCGTGCTCCTGGCCGGTTACGGGCGAGGTTCCGCCGCTGGTCGGCCCTGCTGACGGTGGAGTGGATGGCACGCCGGTCGGTGCCTGAGCCTTCTGTCGCGCCGTGTGGTCGGCCGTGCTCCGGTCGGGAGTCGACGTCGCCGGGTCGATGGGCGGCTGCGGTGCGGGCTGTGCGCTGGTCGGCGTCGAGGAGTGTCCGCCCTGCCGCGCCGGCTGGTCCGGAGCGGACGGAGGCGCGGCGGGATATCCGCCTTGGGGCGGTTGCACGGACGGTTGGCGGCCGGTCGATGTCGAGGTAGGCCAGGTCTGGTTCGGACCGGCGGGTGGGGTCTCGCGAGACTCGCCGCGCTGAGTCGCCTCGTTTCCGGTCGGGCTCGGGCCCACCGGTGGGGTCCGATTGGGCGGAGCCGAGTTCGGCCACAGGTTCGGAGCCACGGCCGACAGGGCGGCATCGAGGCGAGGGTTGCCGGTGGACGGCCATCCGCCGTGCTGCGGCCCGAGCGGAGGTCGGCCGCCGACGGCCTGGCGGGGCGCGCTCCGGCCGTGCGACGACTGGGCATGCTCCTCGTTCCGGGGCGGAGCGGGCTGCTCGTCGGCTGGTTGCCGGGGCGGCGGTGGCGGAAGCTCCGGCCGGTCCGCCTGCTGGCGCGCCTGCTGCTCGTTCGACGCGGGCGGGTTCGCGGACCTGCTGCCCAGTGGCTGGAAGCCGGGTGAGGGCTGCGACGGATTGCGCGTGGGCAGGCTGTGCTGCGGAGCGCCGGTGCGCTCCGGCGGCGCTTGCCACGAATTGTCCTGCGCCGGTGGAGTGCGGTCGTAGCCGGGCTGCTGCCAGGACTCCTGCGGTTGCTGCTGGGACTCCTGCGGTTGCTGCTGGGATTCCTGTGGGTGGGGCCGAGACTCTTGCGGCTGCTGCCAGGACTCGTATGGCTGTTGCCGGGGGGACTCTTGCGGGGGCTGTTGCCAGGACTCCTGTGGCTGGTGCCGGGACTCTTGCGGCTGCTGCCAGGACCCCTGTGGCTGGTGCCGGGATTCCTGCGGGTGCTGCCGTGAATCTTGCGGTTGCTGCTGGGACTCCTGTGGCTGTTGCCAGGACTCTTGCGGTTGTTGCCAGGACTCATGCGGGGGCCGAGCCGGTGCTTGCTCCTCCGGAACCGGCGCGGGCGCGCGGCTCGCGTCGCCCTGCCGCTGTTCCTCCTGGGCGTTCCCCTCGTGCTTGTCGCGGCGCCAGCCCTTACGGCGCTTCTCCGGCCGTGCGGCATCCGGGCGTTCCGCCTCGGGCGCGCGGCTGCGCAAACGGCCGCGCCTGCGGCTGGAGGAGTCCTCGATGAGGTCGTCGTGCGGAAGGTTCTGTACCGGCGCTTCGTAGCCGCTCTGGCCGACGTCGCTCTCCGACAGCCACGGCGGCAGCATGGGCAGGCCGTCATTGCTACGGCTCACGACTGCGCCTCGCCGATGTTCGGCGTGCCGATCTCTCGCTCGCTGCGCTCGGTCACGACTGCCCTCGCTGCCCGCTCGGCTCGGTCGTGGCCAGGGACGCTCTGCCGTTGACTCGCTCGCTACGATTACTCACTGCCTCGCCTCCCTGCCGCTCGCTTCGGCCGCGACCGAGAGCGCCTACGCCGGTGGCTCGCACGCTGCGCCGGCTCACGCGTCCCCCTCGATCCGTTCGACCCAAATACCTGGACAGCGGCCAGTTTACGCGACAACCCGGTGCCGTCGCGGCGCAGCGTCCGAGGCCCGCCACGCGTGGGAAGACGGCTGCGAAACCGCTGGCGACACGGGTATACAAGGAGGCATTTTTGCCCGATCCGGAACGGATCGGTAAGCTGGAGCGGCGGTGCACCTAGGCGCCGCCTGTTTGTGTGCGAGCGGTTCGCTCCGGCGATCGGTCCCATTCGAGCAGAACCAGCAAACAAACCAGGTTGAGCGTAACCGGGATCGCGGAGGACATGGCGAAGAAAGACGGGGCCATCGAGGTCGAGGGTCGAGTTGTCGAACCGCTGCCCAATGCGATGTTCCGGATCGAGCTCGAGAACGGACACAAGGTTCTCGCGCACATCAGCGGGAAGATGCGGCAGCACTACATTCGTATCCTCCCCGAGGACCGTGTGGTCGTCGAGCTCTCGCCCTACGACCTGTCGCGTGGCCGGATCGTATACCGCTACAAGTGATCGTGCCCGGCGCGATCGGCGTCGGTTGCGAGCCGGCAGTCCCGGCGTGAGCCGGGGCCGAGTCGAAAGACTCACACCAGAGCTTCCCCAGTCGCCGACTGGGGAAAAACTGTGTTCACACCCCTGTGAACCACAACAGATTGGACGGACGTGAAGGTTCAGCCGAGCGTCAAGAAGATCTGCGAGAAGTGCAAGGTGATCCGCCGTCACGGCCGGGTCATGGTGATCTGCGACAACCTGCGCCACAAGCAGCGCCAGGGCTGAGCGGAGGCGAGGGAGACCTCGCACCACCCGCCCGAGGCTTGCCGACGGCGAACGCTCGACGCGACACCAGCCAAGCACCGAACCGCAGTTCGGATTGGCAAGAAGAACTCCCAGCACCAGCCGCACGCTGCGGAAATCAGGGTTCGCCCTGGGCGTGCGCGCCTACCACCGGTTCGGAGGCCGGTGCCCCGCCAAGACGAGGGGACGGACAGGGAGCAGACCTCCGCAACGATTAAGGAAACTGCCAGATGGCACGTCTCATGGGCGTCGACCTCCCGCGCGAGAAGCGCATGGAGATCGCACTGACCTACATTTTCGGCATTGGCCGTACCCGCTCCAAGGAGATCCTGGACGCCACCGGCGTCAGCCCGGACCTGCGCTCGAAGGATCTCAGCGACGACGATCTGACGAAGCTGCGTGACTACATCGAGGCTTCGGAGTTCAAGGTCGAGGGTGACCTGCGCCGCGAGGTGCAGGCCGATATTCGCCGCAAGATCGAGATCGGCTGCTACCAGGGCCTGCGCCACCGTCGTGGCCTGCCCGTGCGTGGCCAGCGCACCAAGACCAACGCGCGCACCCGCAAGGGCCCGAAGCGCACCGTCGCCGGCAAGAAGAAGTAGGGATAACCGATGCCTCCGAAGAGTCGGGCCGCGGGCCCGAAGAAGACCCAGAAGTCGCGTCGCAGGGACAAGAAGAACGTCCCGCACGGCAACGCGCACATCAAGAGCACGTTCAACAACACGATCGTGTCGATCACCGACCCGAACGGCAACGTCATCTCCTGGGCGTCGTCGGGTCACGTCGGCTTCAAGGGCTCGCGCAAGTCGACCCCGTTCGCCGCGCAGCTCGCCGCCGAGAACGCCGCCCGCAAGGCGCAGGAACACGGCGTCAAGAAGGTCGACGTGTTCGTGAAGGGCCCCGGTTCGGGCCGCGAGACCGCGATCCGCTCGCTGCAGGCCGCCGGCCTCGAGGTGGGCACGATTTCCGATGTCACCCCGCAGCCGCACAACGGCTGCCGTCCGCCCAAGCGGCGTCGCGTCTAGCGGGAAAGGAATAACGAACAATGGCTCGTTACACAGGCCCTATCACCCGCAAGTCGCGTCGTCTGCGCGTCGACCTCGTCGGCGGCGACCAGGCGTTCGAGCGTCGCCCCTACCCGCCCGGCCAGCACGGCCGCGCGCGGATCAAGGAGAGCGAGTACCTGCTCCAGCTGCAGGAGAAGCAGAAGGCCCGCTTCTCCTACGGCGTCATGGAGAAGCAGTTCCGCCGGTACTACGAAGAGGCCAACCGCCTCAAGGGCAAGACCGGTGACAACCTGCTGCGTCTGCTCGAGACCCGCCTGGACAACGTCGTGTACCGCGCCGGTCTGGCCCGTACCCGCCGCCAGGCTCGCCAGCTGGTCTCGCACGGCCACTTCCTGGTGAACAACAAGAAGGTCGACGTTCCCAGCTTCCAGGTCACCCAGTACGACATCATCGATGTCAAGGAGAAGTCGCTGGGCACCCTGCCGTTCCAGGTGGCGCGTGAGACCATCGGCGACCGTCCGGTTCCGGGCTGGCTGCAGGTGCTCCCGGGCCGGCTGCGGATCCTGGTCCACCATTTGCCCGAGCGCGCCCAGATCGATGTGCCGCTGCAGGAACAGCTGATCGTCGAGTACTACTCGAAGTAACACTCGGCACAACGTGCCGCTGGTGCGTGGCCGTCCCGATGGGCGGCCGGGCACAACCCCTGAGACGAGGCGTCAAATAGCGGGCGCCCAAAAAGGAGGATGATCCACATGCTGATTTCACAGCGTCCGACGCTGACCGAAGAGGTCGTCGCCGAGAACCGCTCGAAGTTCACCATCGAACCGCTCGAGCCGGGCTTCGGTTACACCCTCGGCAACTCGCTGCGGCGTACCCTGCTGTCCTCGATTCCGGGGGCGGCGGTCACGAGCATCCGCATCGACGGCGTCCTGCACGAGTTCACCACCGTTCCGGGCGTGAAGGAGGATGTCACCGACATCATCCTGAACCTCAAGGGCCTGGTCGTGTCCTCCGAGGAGGACGAGCCGGTCACGATGTACGTGCGCAAGCAGGGCCCGGGCACCGTCACCGCCGGTGACATCGTCCCGCCCAGCGGCGTGGTGGTGCACAACCCGGACATGCACATCGCGACCCTGAACGACAAGGGCAAGCTGGAGATCGAGCTCGTCGTCGAGCGCGGTCGCGGTTACGTCCCGGCCGTGCAGAACAAGGCGTCCGGCGCGGAAATCGGCCGGATTCCGGTGGATTCGATCTACTCGCCGGTGCTGAAGGTGACCTACAAGGTCGAGGCGACCCGCGTCGAGCAGCGCACCGACTTCGACCGGCTCATCCTGGACGTGGAGACCAAGAACTCCATCAGCGCGCGGGACGCGCTCGCCTCGGCGGGCAAGACCCTGGTCGAGCTCTTCGGCCTGGCCCGTGAGCTGAACGTCGAAGCGGAGGGCATCGAGATCGGCCCCTCGCCGGCCGAGGCGGATCACATCGCCTCGTTCGGTCTGCCGATCGAGGATCTGGACCTCACCGTCCGGTCCTACAACTGCCTCAAGCGCGAGGGTGTGCACACCGTGGGCGAGCTGGTCGCCCGCACCGAGTCGGATCTGCTGGACATTCGCAACTTCGGTCAGAAGTCCATCGACGAGGTCAAGGTCAAGCTGCACGCGCTCGGCCTCTCGCTGAAGGACAGCCCCGCGTCGTTCGATCCGTCCAGCGTGGTCGGCTACGACGCGAGCACCGGCACGTGGAGCGACAGCGGCACGTTCAGCGACACCGACGGCGGCGAGCAGGACTACGCCGAGACCGAACAGCTCTAGGCCGCCGGGGTAGGCGCCCCGGCCCGGCCTCATACAAGGAGAACACCACAATGCCCAAGCCCAAGAAGGGTGCCCGCTTCGGCGGGTCGGCGTCGCACCAGAAGGCGATCTTCGCCAATCTGGCCACGGCGCTCTTCGAGCACGGCCGGATCACCACCACCGAGGCCAAGGCCAAGGCCGTGCGTCCCTACGCGGAGAAGCTGATCACCAAGGCGAAGGGCGGCACCCTGGCCGATCGTCGCGAGGTGCTGAAGGTGATCCGCAACAAGGATGTCGTGCATGAGCTCTTCGCGGAGATCGGCCCGTCGTTCGAGGGGCGCGAGGGTGGCTACACCCGCATCACCAAGACGCTGCCGCGCAAGGGTGACAACGCGCCGATGGCGATCATCGAGCTGGTTCGCGAGAAGACCGTGACCAACGAGGCCGATCGCGCTCGTCGTGTGGCTGCCTCGAAGAAGGCGGAGGAGGCTCCGGCCGCCGAGGTCGTCGAGGAGGAGGCCGACGAGGCCGTCGCCGAGACCGCCGAGGCTCCGGCTGCCGACGAGGCCGCCGAGGACAAGAAGGACGCCTGACGCTTCGCGTCGGAGTTCGCGCACGAGCCCGCCACCCGCACTGGGTCGGCGGGCTCGTTCGTTTCGACCAGAGGATCATGTGACCGTGGAGGAATCGGTGGGATCGATGCCGGATCGACCGGGCGAGGACGCACCGGGCGCGTCCGGTATCGACGTGCCACGTACCCGGGTCCGGTTGGACATCGCCTACGACGGCACGGATTTCGTCGGCTGGGCGCGTCAGCCTGGTCTGCGCACCGTCCAGGGGGTGCTGGAGGACGCGCTGAGCAAGGTGTTCCGCGAGCCGATCCAGCTGACCGTGGCGGGCCGTACGGATGCGGGCGTGCACGCCGAGGGGCAGGTCGCGCATTTCGACACCGCCGGTGAACTGGACGCGGCGAAACTGGTGCACCGGATGGCGCGCTTCCTGCCGAAGGACGTGCGGATCAGGCACGCGCGCCCGGCCGCACCGGAGTTCGACGCCCGGTTCTCCGCCATCCGCCGCCATTACGCCTATCGGCTGACCACCGCGCCGTACGGCGCGGAGCCGCTACAGGCCCGCAGCGTGGTCGCCTGCCGATCCGACGTCGATGTCGACGCGATGCGGGCGGCTTCGCGAAAACTGCTCGGGCTGCACGACTTCGCCGCATTCTGCCGCCGCAGGGAGGGTGCGACGACGGTACGGGAGTTGCAGCGGTTCGACTGGGTCCGCGATGGCGACCTGCTGATCGCCTACGTCAGCGCGGACGCGTTCTGCTGGTCGATGGTCCGCAGTCTGGTCGGTGCGGTCCTCGCCGTCGGCGAAGGGCGGCGGACGCCGGAATGGGTGGCCGATCTGTTGCGGGAGACCGAGCGCTCCAGTTCGGTCACCGTCGCTCCCGCACATGGTTTGAGCTTGACAGGCGTGGACTACCCGGCCGATGAGGAACTCGCGGTCCGTAACGCGCAGACGCGGGAGATGCGGTCGGTTCCGGTATCTGGCGGAGGCTGCTGCGGCGAGTGAGAGTGTCCGCGCACTACCCGCACCCGTGCTCGGGTGCGGGTAGCGAACGCGGTCACTTCGATGACTGCGGGTATTGCTGCTGCGACTGTGCGGATTGCTGAGTCTGCTCCTGCTGCGCCGGTGACATCGGTGTGGACCGGCCGGATTGCGCTTCGATGGTCCTCGGTTCTTGGGACGCCCCGGAAATCTGGATGCGGCGCGGCTTCGCGCGCTCCGCGATGGGGATCGTCACCGACAGCACGCCGTTGTTGTAGGTCGCGCTGATGTTGTCGACGTCGACATTCTCGCCGAGGGAGACCTGGCGCATGAAAGTGCCCGCGAAACGTTCCGAGGCGATCCACTGGACGCCTTCTTCGCTCGGCACGGTGCGTTGCGCCCGCAAGGTGAGCGTGCCGTTGTCGACGCTGACGTCGATCGAGCCGGGGTCGACGCCGGGCAGGTCCGCGTTCAGGACGTAGTGATCTCCCGCTTTGAACAGATCCATCGGCATGAATCGCGGGGCGCGACCGGTTCCGGCGGTCTCACCGAGCAGTTGGCGGGCAACGGTGTCGATGTCGTGGAACGGATCGAATCGAAGCACAGCAATCACCTCCATCTCCTAGTGGTGGCGTCGGCCAGGCGGCAGGCGCCGATAGCTGTGCAATAGCCACAGTAGCCCTCGGTAATCGGGACGGCATCGACTCGACGGGGCCGTCCCGGCAGCGGACGGGCCCGGCCGGAATAGCGCCCTCCGGGCGTGTGTTGGGTCGGACATGGCATTCGACAGTCTCGGACGGTTCGGAGTGTGGCGGGCGTACAACGGGTTCAGCCCGGAAGACGCGCGAGAATTGGAGCGGCTCGGATACGGCGCGCTCTGGTTGGGGGCTTCACCTCCGGCGGATCTGGCGACGGTCGAACCGCTGCTGGAGGCGACCGAAACGATCACCGTCGCCACCAGCATCGTGAACATCTGGGCGGCGCCCGCGAAGGAGGTGGCCGACTCGTTCCACCGGATCGAGGCCCGCTTCCCGGGCCGGTTCCTGCTCGGCATCGGTGCGGGACACCCGGAGCACACCGGTGAGTACCGCAAGCCGTACGACGCGCTGGTCGAGTATCTCGATGACCTCGACGCCGCGGGAGTACCCGCCGAACGTCGCGCGGTGGCCGCACTCGGCCCGCGCGTGCTCAAGCTGGCCGCCGAGCGGTCGCTGGGCGCGCTGCCGTATTTCGTGCCCGCGGCGCACACCGCGAAGGCCCGCGAGATCGTCGGCCCGGACGCGTTGCTGGCGACCGAGCACAAGGTGGTGCTGACCGACGACGCCCGCACGGCGCACGCGGTCGCCGACGAGACCGTCAAGTTCTACATCGGCCTGACCAACTACGCGTCGAACCTGCGCCGATTCGGTTTCACCGACGCCGACCTCACCGTGCCGCCGAGCGAGGCGCTGTTCGACGCCGTCATCGCGCACGGCACGCCGGAGCGGATCGCCGCGCAGCTGTACGAACACGTCGACGCCGGCGCCGACCATGTGGCGGTGCAGATCCTCGGCGACAACTACCTCCCGGCGCTGCGCACCCTCGCTCCGCTGCTCACCGAGCGACCCTGACCACCGGTCTCGTCTCGGCCCCCGCGCTGCGCACCTTTGCTGCGCTGTTGGCCATAGGATCCTGACCTTGTGTCGTCTCGGCCCCCGGCGCTGCGCACCTTTGCTGCGCTGTTGACCGCGGGGTCCTGACCGCCCGTCTCGTCTCCGGCCCCCGGCGCTGCACCGGGGGCCGGTTTTGTTTCCGGCGATCGTCCTAAGGGACTGTTAGGAAGCTTCGAGAGCCATTTCGCGCGCGTGTGACTGTCGACACACTGATCTGCGACGACGTGATGAGGCGTCGGAGAAGGAGATGTTGTGACTACGACACAGCCCGTCGGCGAGCGCCGGGTGGTCGCGAATGTTCTGCGCGGATCCATCGGCAATCTCGTCGAGTGGTACGACTGGTATGTCTACGCCGCGTTCAGCGTGTACTTCGCGAAGACGTTCTTCCCCAAGGACGATCCGACCGCCCAACTGTTGTCCACCGCCGCCGTGTTCGCGGTCGGCTTCCTGATGCGCCCGATCGGCGGGTGGGCACTGGGCCGGTACGCCGACCGGTTCGGCAGGCGCTCGGCCCTGACCCTGTCGGTGACCGTGATGGCCGCCGGTTCGCTGATGATCGCGGCGACGCCGGGTTACCAGACCATCGGCCTGGCCGCTCCGGCTCTGTTGCTGATCGCCCGGCTGCTGCAGGGGTTGTCGGTCGGCGGTGAATACGCCACCAGCGCGACGTATCTGTCCGAGGTGGCCTCGGCGGGCAGGCGCGGATTCTACTCGAGCTTCCAATACGTGACCCTGGTGGCAGGCCAGCTCGTCGCGCTCGGAGTGCAGATCGTGCTGCAACAGTTCCTCGACGCCGGCCAGATGAACGCCTGGGGCTGGCGGATCCCGTTCGTGATCGGCGCCGCCGGTGCGCTGATCGTGATGTGGTTGCGGCGCGGCATGGACGAGTCCGAGCAGTTCCGCGCCGAATCCGGACAGCGGCCGAAGAAGACCGCGACCGACGCGGCGACGGCCGCCGAGGTGCGGGAATCGCGCGGCTCCCTGCGGATCCTGTTGCAGTACCCCCGAGAATGTCTGCTGGTCGTCGGGTTGACGCTGGGCGGAACGGTCGCGTTCTACACGTACACGACCTATATGCAGAAGTTCATGATCAACACCTCCGGCATCTCCAAGTCGACCGTGGCGTGGATCAACTTCATCGCGCTGCTGGTCTTCGTGGTGCTGCAACCGCTGGCGGGTGCGCTGTCGGACCGGATCGGCCGACGCAAGCTGCTCATCTTCTTCGGCGTGGCGGGCACCTTGCTGACCGTGCCGATCATGACGGTGCTCGCGCGTACCACCAATCCGGTCGCCGCGTGGGGCCTGATGATGGCGGCGCTGGTGATCATCACGGGATACACCTCGATCAACGCGATCGTGAAGGCCGAGCTGTTCCCGACGAAGATCCGCGCGCTGGGCGTAGGGCTGCCCTATGCCTTGACCGTCGCGATCTTCGGCGGCACCGCCGAGACGATCGCGCTCGCGCTGAAGAAGGGCGGCCACGAGTCGCTGTACTTCTGGTATGTCGCAGGCTGCATCGCCGTCTCGCTGATCACCTACTACTTCATGCGTGAGACCTCGGCCTCGTCGGCGATCGACGCGGCCGAGCCCACCGCGAGCGCAGGCACCGGGTCCGGCGCCGCAGGGGCCGAGCCGGGTCGGCCGATGGTCACCGTGCGTGACTGACCGACCGGCACACGCGCCGGTCCGCCCACTGTGGGAGGATCGGCGCGTGCGGCTTGCGGTGGTCGAGGACGACGACGGCGTGGGAGACGCGCTGGTCGAGGCGCTCAACGCCCGCGGTTACCGCGCCGAACGCAAGCGCCGCGGCGCGGATCTGCTGATCGCGCACCGCGACTACGACGCGGTGATCCTCGACCTCGGACTGCCCGACGGCGACGGGCTGCAGGTGCTGCGGCGACTGCGCGAGGTGAGTTCGGTTCCCGTGCTGATCCTGACCGCGCGCAGCGACGAACGCTCGATCGTGCGGGGCTTGCGCGGTGGCGCCGACGACTATCTGGTGAAGCCGCCGCGCATCGCGGAACTCGTCGCCCGGCTGGAGACGGTCACCAGGCGGGCGGCCGCGGCGGCGCGACAGGCGCAGTCGGTGATCGTCACCGGTGACGTGCGAGTCGATCTCGGCGCCCGCGTCGTCGAGGTGGCCGGGGAGCCGGTGTCGCTGACACAGAAGGAATTCGAGCTGGTCGAGGCGCTGGTGGAACGGCCGGGGGCCGCGGTGAGCCGTCAGCAGTTGATGGACCGCATCTGGGGTGACGCCTTCGTCGCGGTCTCGCGTTCGCTGGACGTGCACATGACCGGCTTGCGGGCGAAACTCAACCGGCCCGGCCTGATCACCACCATCCGCGGGTACGGGTACCGGTGGGGGCAGTGAGCGCGGTCCGGGGGTCCGGAGGTGTGCCATGCGGCGTCGCTTGCTGGTCGCGCTGACACTGTTCGCGGCCATCGCGGTGCTGGCGTTCGCGGTCCCGCTGTCGCTGACGATCGCCACCAGCCGCACCCAGCAGCTGGTACTCGCGCGCTCGGGGGACGCCGACCGCTTCGCCACCCTCGCCGACAACGCGGTCACCGCGGGGGACAGCCGTGCGCTGGCCGACGAGGTGCTGCGCTATCACGAGCTGTACGGCGAGAACGTGCTCGTGGTCGACGCCAGGGGCGCGCCGACTGTGAACGCGGGCGCGGACATGGACGATCCCGGCATCGTCGCGGCGGTGGCGGCGGCGCGCCGCAATCAGCGTCCGCACGCGGTGGACAAGCTGACGCCGTGGGGTGCGCCGAGCATGCTGGTCGCGCGTCCGGTCGGCACCGGCGTGCAGGTGAACGGGGCCGTGGTGATCGAGGCGTCGACGGCCCGCGCCCGCGGTGACATCGCGCGGGACTGGGCGGTGATCGTGCTCGGCGGCGTGATCGCGATGGCCCTGTTCGTGGTGCTGGCGGTGACGATCGGCCGCTGGGTGCTGCGGCCGCTCGCGGCGCTGTCGCACGGTGTGGCGGAGTTGACCGCGACGCTGCCCAAGCCGCGTGCCGACACCGTCGCGCCGGTATCGATCGCGGGCCGCTACGGCGGGCCGCCGGAGATGCGGGCGCTGGCGGAGTCGTTCGACGCGATGGCGCTGGCCGTGGCCGATTCGGCGGACGCGCAGCGCCAGCTGGTCGCCGACACCGCACACGCGATGCGCAATCCACTGGCCGCCCTGACCATCCGCCTCGATTCCCTGGAACCAGCGATCCCGGCGAGCGCGGCGAGCATCTTCCACAACGCGGCCGCCGAGGTCGAGCGGCTCACCGCGTTGCTCGACGGCCTGCTCAGCCTGGCCGTCGCCGAGACCCCGGCGGCATTCGACGTCGCCCACACGGCCGAGGGCGACGACCAGTGCGACGCCGTGCAAGTGATCGCCGACCGATTCGACGCCTGGTGCTCGGCATTCGAGGCGGCCGGACAGCAATTGCGCGTGGCGGCCGTGGCCGGGCACGCCGACGTCGCGGTCCCGGCCGACGTTCTCGCGCAGATGCTCGACGTACCGCTGAGCAACGCGACACGCTATGCGGGCGCGGGCGCGCACATCGATCTGGTCGTCGCGACCGAGCCGGGCTGGGTCACGGTGACCGTCCGCGACGACGGCAGCGGCGTTCCTCCCGCTGAGCTCGACAAGCTGACCACCCGTTTCTTCCGCGGCTCGGCCGCGGGGGCCGGTGGCTCCGGGCTGGGCCTGCCGATCGCCGCCGCATTGGCGCAGGCGCGCGGCGGCGTGCTCACCGTGGCCGCGGTGCGTCCGCATGGTCTGGCGGTCTCGGTGCGCCTGCCCGAGGCGGAGGCCCGATGACCGGCCGGGAACCGATCGTCCGGCGCGGCGTGGGGCGGCGCGGCTTCCTCGCGTTGGCCGTCGCGGCGGGTCTCGCGGGTTGCGGGCGAGGCGGCCGGGGCGCCACTGCGCGGCTGGCGTCCGGCGAGGTCGGCGGCTTCTATCACGCCTTCGCGGGGTTGCTCGGCCTGGCCGCCGAGGACGTCGGGGAGGTGCGGATCGAGCGGGTCACCACATCGGGTTCGCAGGACAATCTGGCGTTGCTGGCGCGCGGTGAGGTCGATGCCGCGCTCGCGCTCGCGGATTCGGTGCGCGACAGCGCCGATCAGGTGTTCGCGCTGGGCCGGGTCTACGAGAACTACCTACAGTTGGTCGTGCGCGCGGACAGCCCGATCGGTTCGGTCGCGGATCTGCGTGGAACGCGGGTGAGTCTGGGCGCGGAGGGATCGGGCGCGGCCTTGACCGGCGAACGGATATTGCGCGTCGCGGGGCTCGACCCGAGCGCCGACGTGGCGATCGCCCATCGCCCCTTGGCGCAGGCGGTGGCCGCCCTGACCGCGGGCGACGCGGACGCGCTGTTGTGGGCGGGCGGCGTGCCGACGGCACGGCTCGCGGTGCCGAGCCGGATGCGGCTCGTGGACATGGGCGAACTGGCCGCGCCGATGCGGGACCGGTTCGGGCCGGTATACGACCGGGTGGCGATCCCCGCGGATGCCTATCCGGGCGGGGTCTCGGTGCACACCATCGGGGTGGCGAATCTCTTGCTGGCCGCGGGCAGTATGTCGGAGGAGGTGGCCGCGGCCATCGTCGAACTACTGGTGTGGCACGCCGACGCGCTGGTGCCCACCGAGGCGGCGGGCACCCAATTCCTCGACGGCCGGTCGCTGATCAGCACCGGCCCGATCCCGCTGCACCCGGGAGCTGCCGCGGTCTATCGCCGCTGGCACGGATAGTTCCGTCAGGACCTGACCAAGCGGGCGATGGCGTCGGTCGCTTCCTTGATCTTGGCCTCGGCCTCCGGGCCACCCGCGACGGCCGCGTCCACGACGCAGTGGCTGATGTGATCCTCCAGCAGGCCCATCGCGACCGCTTGCAGGGCTTTGGTCATAGCGGACACCTGAGTGAGGATGTCGATGCAGTACTTCTCCTCCTCGACCATCCGCTGCAGACCGCGCGCTTGACCCTCGATGCGCCGCAGCCGCTTGAGGTAGTCGTCCTTGGCGGTGATGTAGCCGTGCGCGGCGTGGTCGGCCGCCGTGGGGTCGTGGGGGGAAGCTGCCACCGATATCTCCTCGCTGCCTGCCGGTCGCCGGAACTGGATCAATACCCCCCTAGGGTACAGCTCCGGGGGCATCTTGTCAGGTCGGGCCACCTGGTGCGGCAGACCCCGCTCGGTCGGAACGGTCCGTGTTCCGCCGGAAAGCAGGGTAACGCGGATCCCGGCGCGCGACGGCCACCCTGGGACGAGACAATTGAGGTATGAGTTCGCACCCCCGGCCCGCGCTCGCCGTCATCGGCGGCAGCGGCTTCTACGATTTCTTCGACAACGAGGCGACCATCGTCGAGGTCGACACCCCCTATGGTGCACCGAGCGCGGGCATCGCCGTCGGAGAGGTGGAGGGGCGGCCGGTGGCGTTCCTGCCGCGCCACGGCAAGAACCACGAATTCGCGCCGCACACCTTGCCCTACCGGGCCAACCTGTGGGCCCTGCGTTCGCTGGGCGTGCGCCGTATTTTCGCGCCTTGTGCCGTCGGCAGCCTGCGGGCGGACTGGGGCTCCGGCACGGTCGCGGTGCCCGATCAGCTGGTCGACCGGACCTCCGGTCGTCCGCAGACCTACTTCGACGGCGGCGGCATCCACGTGTCCTTCGCCGACCCGTACTGCGAGGAACTGCGGGCCGCGGCCATCAAGGCCGCGTCCGACGAACTGCACATGATGCACGCGGCCACGATGGTCGTGGTCGAGGGACCGCGCTTCTCCACCCGCGCCGAGAGCCGGTGGTTCGCCGCCCAGGGCTGGGAGCTGGTGAACATGACCGGCCACCCGGAGGCGGTGCTCGCCCGCGAACTCGAGATGTGCTACGCCGCCGTCGCCCTCGTCACCGATCTGGACGCCGGTCTGGAGGAGGGCGAGGGAGTGCGCGCCGTCGACGTCTTCGCCGAGTTCAAGCGAAACCTCGTGCCCTTCAAGGAGCTCGTCCGTCGCGCGGTGGCCGCGGTGGACAGCAGCGACACCTGCGACCGATGCCGTGTCCACGCGGACGTGTCGCTGCCGTTCGAATTGCCCTGAGTCCGATCCGGGCGCTGGTCACCGGGGCAGCGGGGTTCCTCGGCGGGCACCTGCGCCATGCGCTGCTCGCCGGGGGACACCAGGTGACCGGAGTGGACCTGCTGTTCGACCACGGACCGGAAGCACGACCACCCGAAGGGATCGAGCGGGTGGAAGTCCTCTGGAGCGCGCCGGTACGTGGTGACGTGCGGGGCCCGAGTTAGGCTCGCGCGGTGGATACCCCGTTGCGGCTCGAGGTCATCGTGGCCAGTGTGCGTCCGGAGCGGTTCGCGCCGGTGGTCGCGGACTGGTTTCTACGTACCGTGCGCGCCCGTCCCGAATTCGATACCGGCGTGATCGATCTCGCGCATACGCCGTTGCCGGTCGAACTCACCGACAACGAGGAGACCGCGGCCTACCGCGCGCGATTACGGGACGCGGACGCGTTCGTCGTCGTCACTTCGGAGTACAACCACGGTTATCCGGCGTCGCTGAAGACGGCGTTCGACACCGCGAAGCACGAGTGGCGCGCGAAGCCCATCGCTTTCGTCTCCTACGGCGGCCTTTCCGGTGGCTTGCGTGCGGTGGAGCAGTTGCGGCAAGTGGTGGCCGAGATCCATATGGTGTCGGTCCGCGAGACGGTCAGTTTCCACCAGGCCAAGAAGCGGTTCGACGAGACAGGTGACACCCGCGACGGGGCCGCCATCGACGCCGCGGAACGAATGTTGCGTCAATTGGCCTGGTGGGCACGTACTTTGCGAGCAGCGCGCACGGCGGACCCGTACCCCGGTTAGCGCTGTCGCGCTGGTTTACTGCGGCTGCATCGCGCGCCGACCGCGCGGCTGACCGATGTAGGTCGCCTCGCTCGGGATGGACACCAGTGTCAGGTCGACCTGTGCCGTGCCGGTGCGCAGCACCACGTGGTTGCCGATCGCGCCGGGCTGGTGGATGGCGAGGTCGGGGCGGGCGGCGGGCCAGCCCATCGGATCGCCCGTGACGTAGATGGTGGTGACGCCCGCGTGCGGGGCAGGCGCGAGTACCCCGTCCACCACCGTGGCGGTGAATCCCGCGTCGGACTGGTGGGTTTCGATCGCGATGGTCAGGCGCTCCGGATTGCCGATCGTGGTGACCAGGTTCTCCCAGGCCCGTGCCCGGTCGGTGCGGATGAGGATCCGTTCGCCGACCGCGAGCGCCCGGAAAACCAGCTGCTGCGCCAGGTACAGCTCGCCGGCGACATACACCGTGGAGATGCCCGCGCCGACGATGCGAGCCGCCACGCCGTTGCCTTCGTCATCGGACCCGATCAGCTGGCCGCAGCCGGAGGAGGGCAGGTGCAGATCGTCGACGATGTCGATCAGGTGCTCGATCATCGGAATGGTGTCGTCCACGCCGGGAACCGCGAGCGGCAGATGGGCCAGCAGCCCGTCGCGGTGGCGTCCGTTCATCGAGATCATGCCCGGCAGCTCGGAGCGTTCGGGCAGTTCGCGTGCGGTCAGTCGCCAGGCGGCGCCGATGCTCACCGAGTCGGCGGAACTGCCGGGGCGCAGCCGAACCGCCACCGTCGTGCCGCGTGATGGGGCCACCCAGAGCTGGGCGAGCACGTCTGATTCGAGTCGCTTGGGATCCAACGCGCTGCCGATGTTCACGCTGTTGCCGATTTCCGCGTAGCGCCAGCCGTGTTCGAGCGTGCGCGGATCGTAGCCGCCGGTGATCTGCAGGACCGCCTTGCGGATCTCGGGCGCGGTGAGGATGCGCGCGTTGCAATCGGCGTCCTCGAGCGTGCGCATGATGCGCTGGGTGGCGATGGTGACCGCGCGCGACGCGCCTTCGGCTCCGCCGCCGCGCCGGTCGGCGGCCTCCGGGCAGGCCACCGCGTCGAAACCGATCGCCAGCCACACGGTGCGGTGCGCGGTGGCGGGCAGCGGGCCGAGCAGCGATTCGTAGATCTTGCCCGCGGGCGTGCCGGAGCGGCTGCGATGCCCGTGGCTGATGATGTCGATGCCGCTGAGCAGGATGTCGTGCTGGTTCAGGCATTTCGCCAGCTCCGCCAGCGGAAGCAGGTGCGATGCGTGCACCGTGGTGCGGGCGATCCTGGTCAGCCCGCCGGGGGGAGGCAGTACCTCGACCACCGTCACCACGCGGCTGCCGTCCCAGTACAGGCCGAGCGAGCGACCATCGGTGCCGCGGAAATCGACGGTGTCGCCGAGTTCGTAGTCCCGATGCGTGAGATAGCGCCACCAGGTCGCGATCCAGTCCAGCACAGTGCGTCCGGCGACCGGGATCAGCGGAATCAGCGCGACGACCACCGCCACGCCGAGCGTGGGAAGCCCCGGCAAACCGGCGAACAGTGCGACGACCGCGGCGATCAGCCCGATGATCTGGGCGATCAGCAGGTTCCGCATCGAGACGCGTCCGAAAAGCGGTCGTGGTCCCGCACCGGCCGGTTCCGCCATCGTCGTCCCCCAAGTACCCGAAATCGGCCGGTTCGCCGCGGCCGAGCTGAACAACAGTCCCCGGGAACTGTACTGTGTTCGGCGAACGCGAGCACTGTTCGGGGGAGGAATAATGGCTTCGAAACCCACCACTCGCTGGCAGGTCAGCGGTTACCGCTTTCTGGTCCGGCGGATGGAGCACGCCTTGGTGCGCAGGGATGTGCGAATGCTGCACGACCCCATGCGTTCCCAGTCCCGCGCGTACGCGGCCGGTCTGATCCTGGCGTGTGTCGCACTGGCCGGATGCGGCGTGCTCGCGTTGCTGCGCCCGCAGGACAAGATCGGTGACGCCAAGATCCTGATCGGCAAGGACTCCGGCGCGGTCTACGTGCGAATCGACGACGTGGTGCACCCGGCCCTCAACCTCGCCTCCGCCCGCCTGGCCGCAGGCGAAGCCGCCAAGCCGGCCACCGTAAAGGACTCCGAACTCGGGAAGAAGCCGCGCGGCCAATTGATCGGCATCCCGGGCGCTCCAGGCTCGCTGCCCTTCGACAAGGAGGGGAAGGGGCGCGCGTGGACGGTGTGCGACACCCTGCAGCTCGACGGCACCAACAAGGCAACCACTTCGGTGCTCATCGGGGACCTGGAACTCGGCGCCAAGGCTTCCGCAATGGAGTCGGGTAACGCTCTGCTCGTCAAGGGCAAGGACGCCACCTACCTCGTTTACGACAACAAGCGCGCCCGCGTCGACATGAACAACAACGCGGTGACCGAGGCGCTGGGCATTCGTAATGTGGCACCACGGCCGATCAGCGAAGGCTTGCTCAATGCGATACCCGAGGTGCAGCGAATCGAAGTGCCGCACATCGACGATCGAGGCGCGCAGCCGACATACACCATCGGTGATCATCGGATCGGCGAGGTGGTGCAAGATGCCGCGACGAAGCAGTATTTCGTGGTGCTGCACGATGGCAGGCAGGAAATCTCGCAGCTGACCGCCAACATCATTCTCAACTCCGACCCGGCGGCGGGCCGCAATCCGACGATCGTCCCGTATGAGAAGACCTATTCGCCCATATCGACGACGCTGCCGGTGAAGGACTATCCGGCCACCGCGCCCGCGCTCGTGCAGATCAAGGATCGGCCGGTCAGCTGTCTGTCGTGGAAGCCGATCGCTGCCGCGGAGGGCGGTGGTGGCAATCATGCCGAGCTTTCGCTGATCACCGGCGTGAGTCTGCCGATGCGGGAGGACGCTCGCCTGGTGCCGCTGGCCCAAGCCGACGGTGACGGCCCCAACGTGGACTCGGTCTACTTCAAGCCAGGTTCCGGCGCCTTCGTTCAGGGCACCGGCATCGAGCCGGATAGTCAGCGCAAGGACAGCATGTTCTACGTCGCCGATACCGGCGTCCGCTACGGCATCAAGGATGCCGAGGCGGTCAAAGCTCTTGGCATGAGTTCGGATTCGGGTGTGAAGCAGCCGGAACCGGCTCCATGGCCGATCCTCCGCCTGCTTGCCTCCGGGCCGACCCTCAGCCGTCAAGACGCGATGGTGGCTCACGACGGCGTCGCGCCGGACGCCAACCCGGCGAAAGAGCTCGTCAAAAAATACGAATTGAGTTCGGGCGCGCCAGAGTTTGCTATTGAAGTCGCTTCCGGTACTCCCCGGTCCGGCGAGAGGGAGTCTCGCCGCAGGAAGGGAGGGATTCACTGGAATGAAACACGTCGCATACAAACTGGCGATCGCTATCACTGCCGCATTCGTGGTCGGCGCCGTCGCCGCGTCGACTGCCGCAACTGCAACCGCTGAACCGATGCGTACCAAACACGGCATGACCTACAAGGAATGTATGACCATGGTGGAAACCTGATAATTGCGGCCCGTCGTTCGACGGGCCACAATTGTTTCATCGTGCGGTTATCGAGTCTTTCTCACTGGTCCTCGCGGACGCCGAATCTGCGGCGGATCGGGAACGAGGCGAGCATGCCCAACACCAGTAGTATCGCGACGCTGCCGCTGCCGATCAGCGCTACGTTTCGCGCCCGATTGTCGGGTGGTGGGGCCGGTGACGGAACCTGCAATTGCACCCTCGCGGCTGCCGAGGGTCGCTTGGGCGGCAGCGTTTTCGGCACTTCGGCGGTCAGGGCGGCGATCGGATCGACGGCACCGTAACCGATGTAAGGGTTCCACCCCTCCGCCGGGGCATGGGCGGTGGCCTCGATGCGCTTGATGACCTCCAGGGCACTCAGCTCCGGGAAACGGGCTCGCACCAGGGCGGCTATCCCTGAAACCAGCGGGGTGGCGAAACTGGTGCCCTGAATCGGCCCGAGCTTTCCCGATTGTTGGACGCTGCCGAGTTGGACCGCGGTTCCTTTGCTGTTCGGGTCATTGAAGAGTGGATCGAGGGAAGTGATGTTCTCGCCGGGAGCCGCCACGCCGAGCCATGGCCCGGGCACGGTGAACGTAGACGGTTGGCCGTTTCCGTTGATGGAACCGACAGAGAGCACATAATCGTCATAGCGGGCCGGTGATACGTTCAGGTTCACCTTGCTCCACGGGTCGGCCGCTGGGTCGAGCGGGTCGATCACCGGATTGGTGCCCTTGCAGTCCGTACTCTCATCGAGGTTGCCTGCTGCGACCACCACGACCACGTCCTTCTCGATCGCGGCGTACCGGACCGCGGCACCCAGCTCGGTATCTTCGAAAGGCGCAGAAGTCGGCCTGCACGCGACTTCGGAGATATTGATGACGGTAGCTCCCATGTCCGCCGCGCGGCGGATCGCCGACGCCATGGTGCGAGTGGTGCCGTATCCCTGGGGTAGCGCATCGGGCCCTTTGTCCCGATTTGCTCCCTCCTTCTGATACAGCTTGCTGGTCTGGCGGATAGTGAGGATTCGCGCCTCGGGGGCGACCCCGGAGAAGCCCTGACCGTCGACCTCTGTCGCCGCGATCAGCCCCGCGACCAACGTCCCATGCGCGTCGCAGTCCTCGGTTCCGTCACTATTGCTCACATAGTCGCCGCCCGCGATCACCCCTGGCAGACGCGGATGACGCGCCACACCGGTGTCGATGACGGCCACGAGTTGGCCTGCGCCCTTGGAGAATCGCCTGGCATGCTGAAGGTCGAGGGAGCGTTGTGCGTCCGGGGTCGAGGGCCCGTTGCCTCCCGAGCCGGTACTGACGCACGGAGTGTTGGACGCCCGCTCGGTCTTGTCCGGTGGAGCGGCCGGCTCGCCCGGCGGCGGTGGCGTGTTCGGGCTCACGGTGGGCTTCTCCGCTTGCGCAGGAGGGATTCCCATGGTTGCTCCGAGCCCGACGGAGACGCTGAGCGCCAACACGCAGACCGCCGTGCTCAACCGAACCGCTCGGAAACAACTGTCGATCCGCTGTTTCGAACTCATCGCTCCGAGCTCACAGCCCGCGAACGATGGCGTAGAGGTCCGCTACCCAGAAGACCAATGGCAGGACCGCGGCGACGAACGTGTACTCGAGCAGTTCGACGCCGCGGCGCATCGGTGGGGTGGCCGACTGGTTCGGGATGATGATGCCGAGGATGAGCGCCGCGATCAGGACCACCATCGCCGCGCCGAACACGGCCAGCGGCTGGTGCATCGCGAAACCCGCGCCGACCAACATGATCAGTACGATGCCCGCGCCACCGGAGATGAGCACGACGGCCTGTTCCGCGCCCGCGTAGGTGCGGCTGCGGAACATCAGCACCACGGCGCAGACCAGGGCGAGCGCGATGCCCGGCCAGTACGGGTCGTCGGACGCCGGGTCGGTGGCGCCGAGGGCGCCGACGACGGTGACCAGCGTGGTCGCCGCGACCAGGCCCGCGAGGTACATGCGGGCGCGTTCCGACTTCACCCGCAGCACCTCCATGGTCGGCAGCGCGCGATGATCGTCCGGGTCGTCCTCGGTCGGATCGATGGGGGTGCCCGGCGAAGGCACCGGTGGCAGCGGCAATTTCGCCAGCAGCATGGATACTCGCGGGGCCAGGGACAGGCCGCCGAGCCCGAGCGCCGCCGCGCCGGCGCCGATCGCCCGCTCCGGCTGGTCGGTGAGCAGGCCGACCAGCGCCGCGGGCACCGCGTAGGCGGCGAGCGCGGCCCCGCCGATGAACAACGCGAGCCCGACGCCGGTGACCCGCCACGCCAGAATCGCCGTCGCCCCGGCCAGGACCGATCCGAGCAGGATGTGCGCCCAGCCGTAATCGTCCGGCACGTAGAGCATTCCCGCGCTGAACGCAGCGGGCAGCGCGCAGCCGCCGAGCACCAGCGCGGTGCCGTTGTCGCCGTACACCCTGCTCAGCACCATCGCGCTGACGACGAGCAGGATCGCGACCACCAGCGCGATCGAACCGCCGACCCCGATCGGCAGCGAGCCGGGGGACAGCAGCAGCCCGAGACAGCCGACGATCATGGTGAGCGCCGCGAGCACCGAGCCGGTGATCCGCGCGACCCGAGGGGTCCAGCTGCGGTAATGGTCGGCGTCGGCGATCGCGACGTTGTACATGATGTCGTCGAACAGCGGTGTCGGCGCGGTGTGCGAAGCACTCTCCAGCATCAGCAGTTCGCCGTCGCGGACGCCGTGCTCGCCGAGGCTGAGCGAGTTGGAGAACGGCGGATGGCCGATCCGGGCGAGCACCCACTCCGCGGGCTCGTAACGCTCACCCTCGTTGTCGAAGTCGTTGGAGCGGCTGTGCTGGGCGACCATGTCGACCACGCTCGGAATCACCAGCGCGACCGGCACGTCGACCGGAATGGCCATGTCGACCTGAGTGTGCTTGGCCAGAATCGTCACCCGGGCGAGGTCGGGGGCGCGGACGATCCCGCGCGAGGATTCTTCGTCGATGTGGTCAAGTCGCGCGTGCGTCAAGCTTCCCCCAACTCGGTCTTCTACCTCGTGATTCCACGACTCGGCGGGCCGGGGGCGAGCTTGCGAACCCTCGGTCCGGGCAGCAGAATGCTGGTCGAACTGTACGACATGTCGGCTGTGACCTCTACACTGAGGCCGAATCACAGCTGGCCGAAGGGGGAATCTCGTCGATGAGCACTGTCCGCTTCCAGCGCCGTGCGCGCCGCGAGATGCCCAGGACGCCCGGCGGCGAGGTGACGCTGCAACCCCCGCCCGAAATCCCCCGGGTCACACCGGGAAACCTCGTCCTGAAGCTCATGCCCGCCGTGATGGTGATCGGCATGGTCGGCATGATGGCCTTGATGTTCACCCAGGGCGGCGGCATCGCCTCCAACCCGATGAGCATGATGTTCCCGCTCATGATGGTGTTCTCGATGGTCGGCATGTTCGCGGGCCAGGGTGGGGGCAAGGGGCAGAAGGCCGCCGAGGCCAACGAGGATCGCAAGGACTACCTGCGCTACCTCGACCAGGTGCGCAAGGACGTCGATGAGACCGCCGCTCAGCAGCGCGCTTCCGTCGAATGGAGCCACCCGGAGCCGGAGCTGGTCTGGATGCTCGCGGGCACCAGCCGCATGTGGGAGCGTCGCGCGGGGGACAAGGACTTCTGCCACGCGCGCATCGGTCTCGGCGGCCAGCGCCTGGCCACCAGGCTGGTCGCTCCGGAGACCGGTCCGGTCGAGGAGCTCGAACCGATCGCCGCGGTCTCGCTGCGCCGCTTCGTGCGCGCTCATTCGACCGTGCCCGATCTGCCGACCGCCATCGCGGTCAAGGGCTTCGCCACCATCGCGCTGGACGGCGACCGCGGCCAAGCGCGCGACATGACCCGCGCGATGCTGGTGCAGCTGTGCATGTTCCAGGCTCCCGACCAGGTGCTCGTCGCGGTCGTCTGCGGGCCGGATACCGCGCCGGAGTGGGAGTGGACCAAGTGGCTCCCGCACACCCAGCACCCCGACGCGCAGGACGGCATCGGTA
The DNA here is from genome assembly GCF_053603155.1 of Nocardia sp. NPDC004260. NCBI lineage: Bacteria > Bacillati > Actinomycetota > Actinomycetes > Mycobacteriales > Nocardiaceae > Nocardia > Nocardia sp. NPDC004260. Next base: position 53,388 of record NZ_JBSGEZ010000020.1, read on the forward strand.
CCCAGCGCATGTTCTACGGCTCGATCCGGGAGGCGATGGCGGGGTTGCATCCGTTGCTCGGCAACCGGGTCCGGTACTCGCGCAACCAGCCGGCCAACGCGAACATGGTGCATATCGTCATCGTGGTCGACGGCGGTCTGCTCGAGGCCGAGGACGATCAGTTGCGCGAATCCGGCTACGAGGGCGTCACCATCATCGACCTGTGCGGCTACGCGCCGCGCCTGGCGGTGTCGCGCGGCATCAAGATGATCGTCGAGAACGGCGAGTGCGTCGGCCGCGGCGCGACCGGCAATCAGGAGCGGTTCGCGCTGATCGACCGGATCAGTCCGGAGCAGGCGCAGCAGGTGGCGCGGAGGCTGGCCCCGTACCGTGCCGCCACGCAGCGCAGCAGCGACGTGGAAAGCGATGACGCCGAGGCGATCTCGACGTGGGCACAGCTGATGGGCCTCGGGGACATCGGCTCTTTCAACCCGGAGCACGCGTGGCGGCCGCGCTACGGACGGGAACGCCTGCGCGTCCCGTTCGGTGTGGGCGCCGATGGCCTTCCGGTGGAACTGGACATCAAGGAGGCCGCCGAGAACGGCATGGGCCCGCACGGTCTGTGCATCGGCGCCACCGGCTCCGGTAAATCGGAGTTCCTGCGCACCCTCGTGCTCAGCTTGCTGGCCACGCACTCGCCCGACCAGCTGAACTTGGTGCTGGTCGACTTCAAAGGCGGCGCGACGTTCCTCGGTTTGGAGGGCGTTCCGCACGTCGCCGCCGTCATCACCAACTTGGAGGAAGAGGCCGATCTCGTCGACCGCATGAAGGACGCCCTGGCCGGTGAGATGAACCGCCGCCAGGAAGTGCTGCGGGCGGCGGGCAACTTCGCCAACGTCTTGGAGTACGAGAAGGCCAGGGCCGCGGGCGCCGACCTGGATCCGCTGCCCGCACTGTTCGTGGTGCTCGACGAGTTCTCCGAACTGCTCACTCAGCACCCGGATTTCGCGGAACTGTTCGTCATGATCGGCCGCCTCGGCCGCTCGCTGCACGTGCACCTGCTGCTCGCCTCGCAGCGACTGGAGGAAGGCAAGCTCAAGGGCCTGGAATCCCACCTGTCCTACCGAATCGGCCTGAAGACGTTCTCCGCCAACGAATCTCGCCAGGTACTCGGTGTGCCGGACGCCTACAACCTGCCGAACAATCCCGGTGGCGGCTACCTGAAGGCCGACTCCGGAGAGATCCAGCGCTTCCAGGCTTCCTATGTCTCCGGCGCGTATGTCGGCGGCGGCTCGCAGCGCGACATGACCGTTGCCACGCAGTCCGGTGAGATCGATATCAGGGCACGGGCGTTCACCGCCACCCATGTCGACTTCCGGGCCGCGGACCGCGTTCCGCTGCCGCCCGAACCGAGCCTGGAACCGGAACAGGACGAGGACGGCGAGCAGCTGTCCAACCTGAACATGCTGGTCGCCCGGATCCGCGGCCACGGCCGCCCGGCGCACGAGATCTGGCTGCCGCCGCTGGACGAGGCGCCGACGCTCGACCAGCTCGTCCCGCGCTCCATTCTCACCGGCGAATACTCTCCGGTGTCCACGCTGCGTGCCCCGATCGGCATCGTCGACCGCCCGTACGACCAGCGTCGCGACCCGATGGTCATCGACCTGTCCGGCGCCCGCGGCAATGTCGCCATCGTCGGTGGCCCGCAGTCCGGCAAGTCGACGGCGCTGCGCACACTCATCATGGCGATGTCGTTGACGCACACCGCCGAGCAGGTGCAGTTCTACTGCCTCGACTTCGGTGGCGGCACCCTGGCGAGCCTGCAAGGGCTGCCGCACGTCGGCTCGGTGGCCAGCCGGTTGGACGAGGACCAGGTCCGCCGCACCATCGCGGAGATGACCACCATCGTCCGGCAGCGCGAGGCGCGCTTCCGCCAGCTCGGCATCGAATCGATGACCGATTTCCGCAGGCTGCGCGCGATGGACCCGGCCGGTAGCCCGGGCGCCGCGGGCGCGCACGAGGATCCGTTCGGTGACGTCTTCCTGGTGGTCGACGGTTTCAGCTCGATCCGCCAGGACTTCGAGATGCTCGAGCAGACCATCATGAACCTCGCCGTGCAGGGTCTGTCCTACGGTGTGCACGTGGTCATCGCGCTGAACCGCTGGGCGGAGGCGCGGCCCGCGCTCAAGGATCAGATCGGCACCAGGATCGAGTTGCGCCTCGGTGATCCGATGGACTCCGATCTGGGCCGCAAGTTCGCCTCACTGGTTCCGCAGGGGCGGCCGGGCCGCGGTATGACCCCGGAGTGCCTGCACATGCTGACCGGCTTGCCCCGCATCGACGGCAGCTCCGACCCGACCGACCTCACCCAGGCCGTCGCGGACGCGGTCGCCGCCATCGCCAGACTGACGCCGGGCCGGCACGCGCCGCAGGTTCGCATGTTGCCCGAACAGCTCCCGCGCGAGCAGCTGCTGTATCTGGCGGGTGATTGGCCCGCCCAGGTCGACCCGAACGCGAAGTGCCTGCGAATCCCGTTCGGTATCAACGAGTCCGAGCTCGCGCCGGTCTACATCGACTTCGTGGAGAGCCCGCACTTCATCGTCATCGGCGACACCGAATCGGGAAAGACGACGCTGCTGCGTTCGCTGATCGAGGGCATCGCCGCGTCCAACACCCCCGATCAGGCTCGTTTCATCATCGGCGACTACCGACGCGGCATGCTCGGACTGGTTCCGGAGGGCTATCTCGCGGGCTATGGCTCCACGGCGCCGCAGTTCACCCAGAACATGAACGACCTGGCCGCCTATGTCGGCAAGCGCACGCCGGGCTCGGACGTCACGCCGCAGCAGTTGCGGGAGCGTTCGTGGTGGAGCGGGCCGGAGTTGTACGTCATCATCGACGATTACGATCTGGTCGCCACCTCCGCGGGCAACCCGGTCCAAGCGCTGCTCGAACATCTGCCACACGCCCGAGACCTCGGCTTCCACGTGATCATCGCCCGGCGCTCGGGTGGTGCGAGCAGGGCGATGTTCGAGGCGACGTTGGCTCGAATGCGTGATCTGGGCTCGGCGGGACTGATTCTGAGCTGCAGCAAGGACGAGGGCGTCCTGATGGGCACCAAGCGACCGAGCCCGATGCCGCCGGGCCGAGGCACCTACGTCACCCGTAATGTCGAGGGCCTGGTCCAGACGGCGTGGATGCCGTTGCCCTGATGTCCGAGGTCGAGCTCGTCGTCACCGAGGCGCGTATCTGGGCGCGTGGCGCCGACACGCACTGGGACGCGCCGCCGTCGGTGGTCCTGGGCAGCAACGGCTTCGATCTCGTCGTGGGGCAAGCGCTGAGTCCGCCTACCCACGTCGGTTCGGTCGTGCAATTCGTGTCCGCCGATGCCATAGCTTTGCCACCCCGCACACCCTCGGTGGTGGACGCGATGAGCGCCGTTTTCGCGAGTGTGCTCGAGCATCTTCGTGTCGCGACCCCGTGTGCCCGGATGACGTTGGTCTGCCCGACCGAATGGGGCGCGCCCCGTCGCGGCGTGCTTGCTCAGGCGGCGCGCCGCGTGGCCTCGGATGTCGTGTTCGAGGACATCGCGGTCCGTTCGGTCGCGTCGGACGAGGGCACCAGCCACAGTCGGCGAACGCTGGTACTGGAGTTCGGCACGCTGGCCACCACGGCGTCGGCGGTCATCCGAAGCCATCGCGGCGTGCATATCGAATCCTGTGAGCACGAGCCGACGCTCGCGTTGGCCGAGATCGAGAGCGGATCCGCGAGCTTCGCCGCTCTGTGCAGCCTGATCACTCGGTTGCTCGACAGCGGCCCGATCGACCTCGTGCAAGTGGCGGCTATCAGTGATACCGGAAAACTGGACTTGCTCCGTGCGGCGGTCCAGCAGTCCGCAGGTGCCGAGGTCGAGCTGCGTGTGGTCGCCGGTCCCGATCTCGTCCGAGGGCGGCGGACCGAGGAACGCGAAGTCCACGCCGCGCAGACACAGTGGATGCGACCGCTTCGCGAGCGTGCCGCGACACGAGAGCCTCGATATGGCGCCGCCCGTATCGCGGTCGCCGCGATCGCGGCCGTGGTGGTCGTCGCGTTGACGATCGTCGGTGCGGTTGTCTTGTCCGGTCGCCGCGGCGAAGAGACGGTAGCGGCGCCCAGCACGGAAGCAGCGTCGCCGACCGCCGCACCGCCGCCGGTCGGCCCGCCGGCCGAGGCGGCACCAGAGGCTTTCGGCCGAATCCGATTCCGTGTCCCTCCCGGCTGGCGTATTGCCCAGTCGCCTGACACGGCGCGTGCTCGTGTCGATTTGGTGCCCGCCGGGGCCGCGCGGCAACGGATTACGGTAATGCAGGTACCGCTGACAGCGTCGTCCAGTTACGCGCAGGTCGCGGCGAAGCTGGAAGCGCAGATCGCGCAGCGCCCGCCAGGGGTGCTGACCGACTTGCGGCAGGATGTGATGTTCGGTGGCCGTTCCGGTTTGGCCTACCTGGAACATCCCGGAGACGGATCAACCGTTCGCTGGCATGTTCTGTTGGAGTTCGGAATTCAGCTGAGCATCGGATGCCAGTACGCAGGAGACGAATGGGGGCAATTGGAAGCCCCGTGCTCGCATTTCGGGGATACGGTCCGCGTCGTGCCGTGATGGGCGCGGGCACGCATATCTAGCCGACTCCGCTGCGGCGCAGAACGATTCGAGCCCCCGGCACCGAAGTACCGGGGGCTCGAATCAGCCGAGACGGGATCTCAGAAGAGGCCCGCCAGCGCGGTGTCGGTGCCCTGCAGGTCCGAGTTGCCACTGCTGACCAGCTTGCCCGCGCTTTCCAGCGTGGTGTTCAGCTGGGTGACCTGCGTGTTCCACTGGGCCTGCAGCGAGGCGAACGCGTCGTTCGCGTCACCCTTCCAGTAGTTGGTCACGAAGTCGGTGACCTGCTTGTGGAAATCTTCGAGCATGGTCATGACGCTGCGCGCTTCGGACACGATGGCCTGGGCGCCCGCCTCGACCTCGCCGAAGTTCGAAGCAATCCGACCGGGATCGTTCGCTACCATGGGGAGCTCCTTGTTGTCTGTGGTTCGGCTATCGGATCAGGGAAGGTCCAGGCTGGAGGCCTGCGCGGCCACCTGCTGGGCGAACTGCTGGTCCTGATCGGCGAACTTCCGTCCGGCGTGGGCGAGCTTGTCCGACGTCTGGTCCAGCTGGTCGTTCAGCTTCCGCGCCTGGGCGAAGTAGCTGTCCATGAACGTGTCGAACGCCTGACGAGCCGCACCGCTCCAGGTGGCGGTGGTCTGATCCGACTTGCTGTTCAGTGCGGTGATCGCGGTTTGCAGATCCTGGTGCCGCTGCCGGCAGTTGTCCACAAACTTCGAGATCGCCTCTTCGCTCGCTTCGAGCTGTCCTGCCATTTCGGCTCCTTTCGGTTCCCGTCTCGGCCAACGGCGGAAGCCTCAGTTGGCCTGTACATCTGATTGGACGCGGTGCGGGTCTGATCGGTTCCATCCGACTCGAGAAAGTTCGGCATCGCCCCACGGGATCAGGGCCCTGCGCCCCTCAGCCCGGCTCGTCCGTAGTTTTCGGCGGCCGCGCACGGGCCTGCTCGGAAGACCACGATGCGATTCGGGTCTGCATGACTTGTAACGCCAGCGCTCGGCTCCCCTCCTTCCCCCTGCTCGCAGCTGTAATGATCGGCGAGTGGGCTGGCTGCGGTACACCTTACCGAACGCCTAAGTCCGCCGCTACCAGCAGATTGACGAAAGCCGGTGGTCTCGTGAACCGAAAACCGCACTGAGCCTTGGATTCAGCGGACGCGACCGAATCACTTCACGCGATTGCGCAGCACCGGCACCAGACGGTCGAGCAACGTCTGCTGGGACGACTCGCTCCAGTCGCGGACCGCGGCGACGGCCGCGGGATCGTCCAGCGGAATCACCGTGGCACGGGTGCCCGCCACTTGGTACGGAAGGCCGAGCAGGCCACCGCCGCCGGCCTTTTCGTCGCTGCGCACGGCCAGCACGTAGCCGTCCGCCGCTACTTCCAGCCGGTTGGTTCCGGTCAGTTCGCGAGGCGATGCCTCGTCGCCCGCGCGCCGGTAGTTGAGGTTGTAGACGAATCCGAGATTTTGCAAGAACTCGGTTTGCGGGGTGCCGCCGAGGAAGATCGAGACCTGCGAGCCGCGCGCCACGTCGACCATCGTGATCGTCTTGCCCCGGAATACCGGATTGTCCGCTCGCGCGCGGTCCAGCGGCGACAGCGCTGCCGTGCTGCTCGGCGTGGCGACAGCGGGATCGGGTGCTTGCCCGTCGCGATTCGATGCCCAAATGCCGATCCCCGCGGCGAGTAGGACGGTCACCACGCCCGCGGCCGCCGCGAGCAGCCAGTTCTTGCGCGCGGGTCGTGCGGCGGCGCTCCCTTGACCGGAGACGGCCACTCGGGGGTCGGTCCCCGGCCGCGGATCGAAGACCTGGATGGGATAGGTCGGGGAGGTGTTGGTGGCGACGGGATTGTAGCCGGGAATGAGGGCGCTCGCCGCCGCATCGGTGAATTCCCGGCAGCTGTTGAACCTTTCGGCCGGGTTTTTCGCCATGGCGCGGGCGAAAACGTGGTCGATGGCGGGCGGCAGGCCGGGTTTGACGGCGGTGGCCAGCGGCGGGGGCTCGTGAAGATGCCCCATCATCACCAGCGCGGGTTGGGTTCCCGGGTAGGGGTTGCGCGCGGTGAGCAATTTGAAGAATGAGCACGCGAGGCTGTAGACGTCGGCGCGGTGGTCGAGCGGGCTGCCGGTGAGCTGCTCGGGCGGGGCGTAGGCGATGGTCGCGACGAAACTACCGGTCTGCGTGAGTTCGGTGGTGTCGTCATTGGCTTTCGCCACGCCGAAATCGGTGAGCAGCACGCGCTCTTCCTCGCCGTCGCCAGGTGCGGACAGCAGGAAATTCGCCGGTTTCACATCGCGGTGCAGCAAGCCCTTGCGGTGCGCGTAATCGAGACCTTTGCCGACTTCGGTCGTGATACGGAGTGCGCGAAGCGGATTCATCGCATGCGGATCGCGGGCCAGTTCGGCGGCGGCATCGGTGCCGTCCACGTATTGCATGGCGATCCACAACTGGCCGTGTTCTTCACCGCGGTTGTAGACCGAGACGATGTTCGGATGATCCAGTCCGGCGGCGAGATTGGCTTCGCGCTCGAAACGGGTACGGAACTCGTAGTCGCGGCTGAGTTCGCCGCCGAGCACCTTCAGCGCGTCGGTCCTGGGCAGGCTGGGATGTTTGGCCAGATACACCGTGCCCATGCCGCCCGCGCCGAGCACCCGCATGATGCGGTACCCGCCGACAATGGTCCCGGGGCTCATCGCCATGTGCACGATCTCCTGACTCCACGCGGGCCGCTGGCGTTCGCCCCGCAGCATACTCGACCGAATTCGCGACGAAAGTGCGGCATTATCGGCTGTTCGCGAAAACGGAATACTGTGCGGCGGCGCGCTGTTGCGCGTCCAGCAGTTGATTCGCCGCGACGAATCCGACGTATTCCTTGTACGCGACGACGCAGGTGAATCGCCTGTCGTCGAAAAGTCCGCTCCGGTTCTCCACGCACGCCGAATCGGGCAGGTGCTGCGGGGGATCGGCCGGACCCGCGACCACTGTGGGAGTGATACGTTCCGCGGCTATCCGCCGGGCCATTTCCTGGTTCGGTGTGCGGATCACCAATGTGTCTCCGGAGACGGCGAATTTCTCGGCCCCCATCGCCGTGAAACGTTGTTTCGCGTAATCGAGGTCTTCGGCGTATTGCATGATGCCGCGCAGGCCGAACAAGGCGTATGAATCGTCGTAGCTGGGCGATCGGACCCCGGCCGGATTCAGGGTGCGGCTCAGCAGATGATCGGGATCCCAGGGCAACCGCAGCATCTCCTCCTCGGTCAGCGGAGCCAGCTGATCGAGCAGCGGAAGCTGAACGTCGTACGCCTTTTCCGCGAGAGTGACAAGGGCGTTGCGGTCGGGAGCGTTGACCGAGACGAGGAACGCCACCACGTAGGAGCCGTGCGCGAGCATCGTGCGCAGGAAGGGCGAGCCGGGGCGCCAGTGCGCTCGCGCCTGCGGCTGCCGCGGCAGCGTGACCGGCTCGTTCTGCTCGCGGTAGGCGCCGAGGTCGGCGTCGTAGAACTCGTTCGCGGCCTGCCGGGCGCGGTCCGGGTCGGGAAACTGCATGACGATCGTCCCGATCGTGGTGGAATTGGGCCGGGGCTTGGCCGGCCACCCGGACGCGATCAGGCTGACCTTCTGATCCGAGCCGTTGGTGTGGAACCCGTACATCATGCGGTTCCGTTCCGCGATCGGTCGCATGTCCTCCTGGCGACCGAGTTCATCGGGCAGCGTTCCCTTGCTGATACTCGACGGCGTCCAGCTGTACTTCATCCTGGGATCGATGTCGTAAGCCGAGGCGACGTGATCGGCCAGCCGCATGGCGGCGACCTTTCCCATGTCGATGAACAGCGGTTGATAGTCGTCGTCGTGCGCGTTCGGCGGCTCGGTGGGGTAGTTGCCGGTGTCGAGACCGCGAATATCGATCTCACCCGGCCGCGCGGTTCCCGCGAGGGTCGAACCACAGCCGGTGACGATCGTGGCGGCCAGCGTGCACGCGAGAGCGAGAGCGGCGGTACGGAATCCTGTCATGCGGCATTCACCAACAATGCGTACTGGGCGGAGACGCGTTGCTGTGCGTCGAGCAGCTGATGCGACCAGGCGAACGCGGCGTAGCGGTCGTAGGACACCGAACAATAGAACCGGACGACGACCGTCTTGTTGCCGATGTACTCCTTGCACTGGGCAGCGGGAAGGCCCTTCGGTGACTCTGCTCCGCGGAATTTCTTCGTGAGTCCGCCGAGTTCCTCGCGTAGTCGTGCGGCCGAGTCGGCGTCGCGCGCGCGGAACAGATGGGTGCCGTCGGCGGCGTACCGATCCACTCCCGCCGCTTCGATGATCCGGCGGTCGTCGGCCGAATCGATGGTGAAGTGCAGCGCGCCGCGCTCGGTGTACGCGCCGGGCGGGTCGATCCAGGAGTCTTCCCTGGGACGCGGCAGCGCCCGGTTCAGCATGCCGTCGATATCGACCGGCGATGTCATCAGTTGGTCGACGGGCGTGGGCGTGAACCGGCCGATCGCCGGGACCACGGTGTCCAGGCTCTTCTCGACCAGGGCGAGCAGTTCGGCGAGGTCGACTTTCTCCAGGTAGACCTTCACGTAGTCGTAGACCCAGGTGTAGACGACGAATTTACCCGTGGCGAACCATGATCCGATGGACTGATCCGTGGGTTGCCAATGCGCGTGCGCGGCTGGGTACTTCGCGATCTGGACGGGCGTGTTGCGGTTGTTGGCCTCGAAGTCGACGCGTTCCAGGGCTTCCGCCGCGGCCGCCGCCTTCTGCTCGTCCGGGAAGATCATGACGGCGTTGACCAGGTCGGTGCCCCGGTTGTCCGGCGCATTGCCCGCGTTGCTGAAGAAACCCGCGACGAAATCCGGCGCCGCCTCGGCGAACCGGGAGACATCCATGATCCGCCCGAGCGAGTTCTTCGGCTCGATGAACACCTTGGACAAGGACGGATTCTGGAAGACGAACCCGGGGTCGATGTCCGAGGGCGGCGGGAGGAAGTTCGCGAGCCGCTCCGCCTCGATCATGCGTGCCTGCTCGGGATTCTTCGCTGTTCCGTACGCGCGCGGGGTCGTCGCGTAATTGCCCACGTCGAGCTGCGCCAGATCGACGGGCTGCGCGGACTTGTCCGTTCCGGCCGCCGGGTCGCCGCACGCGCCGCCCCCGAGGGCGACGGCGCAGGCCAGCACCAGGGCACCGGCGGTTCGGATCGGTCTCGACATCGCGCCGTGCTGCACTCTTCCCTCCCCTGACTGCGGTAGTTGCGCCGGATCCTACTTCGGCCCACCCGCGGCCGAGGATCGCGAAAGCGCTGGGCGCCTACCGCCTTCGATCTCAGAAACTGTTCGCCAGCAGCGCGTACTCCGCGGCGACCTTCTGTCGCACGTCCGGTTCCTTATCACTGGTGACGACTCCGACGTACCGCTTGTACGCGACGTAACACCGGTATTTGTACTCCCGGTCCGGGTCGCCCTTGCTGTTGAGTTGCAGGCACTTGGCGCCGGGGACGTCCTTGGGAGCGCCCAGCGGGTCGTAGTGCGCGCCTTCGCTGTCCAACAGGCCGGTGACCAGTTTCTGGGCGGCGGCCGCGTCGCGGGTGCGGGCGACGTAACTGTCGTCGAGCAGGCCGATGTGATCGACGCCGGCTTCCTCGACCAGGCGCAGGTGTACCGACTCGTCGTCGGCGCGGTGCACCGTGTGAAAGCCGCCGTAGACGGCGAAGGTAGCCGGATCCGGCACGCGGTTCTTGCGGTCGGCGACCGCGACGCGGGCGAGCAGGCCGTCGGGATCGGCCTTCAGGGTGTCGAGCTTGTTCACCGGGGTCGGGGTGAACTTGTCCAGCTGCGCGACCTGGGCGGCCAAGGTCTTGTCGACCCACTTCACCAGGTCGTCGCCATCCGCCGTCGGACGCTGGATGAACAAGGAGATGACGAATTCCTTGTACGCCATGAAAGTGCCGACGTTGGGAACGCCGGGCCGCCAGTGGATGTAGGAGTCGGGATACTTCGTGGACGACAGTTTGCGATTGTCCGGCGAAACGGCGATATCGACGTCCTCGAGTTCACCGGCGGCGAGCTTCGCGGTGGCCTCGTCGGGGAAGCGGAACAACGCGTTCGTGACCGCGGTGGCCTGCGGCGCCGGATTGGACTGGCCGGCCGGATCGGGACGGTCGGCGCCGCTGGCGGCGTATCCCACGACCAGCTTGCGATTGTCGAAGACCGGCCTGGACACCTTGGCCACGAAGTCGAGCGCCTGCTCGGCGTCCTTGACGACGGTGCTGCCGCGGCCGAATTTCAGCGCGGAGTCGATGCGCACGGTCGGAGCCACGGCGTCGGACATCCGCATGCCTTCCAGCAGCGCGCCTTTGCCCGCCGAATCCTGGTTGTACTCGTGCTTGTCGACGGGATAGGTGCCGACTTCCAGCTTGCGCACATCGATCTCACCCGCGGTCGGCGTGCCGTGCACACCCGCGCAACCGGCCAGCATCCCCGCCAGTGCCAGGCAAGACGCGGTGAGCGCGATCCGTTGCGTCCGAACCATCTCAGGCCCCTCGTTCCTCCCGTTGCTGACACTGAAGTTACCCGACGGACGCCGGGTAGGGGGACCGATGGTCGTCGTATTGCAATACCCTTGTCGGTGTGGCGACGACCTTGCACTGCAATCCCGGTGGAGGCCGATACCGGTGATGGATCGGCAGGTCGAGGTCGTCGTCGGCAGCCACGCCGTGGCCAGGGTCGCGGGCGCGGTCGTCGTCGTCGCGCACCGCAGGCCGGGCAGGCCCACCCCGGACTCGACCGCCGTCGTCGCTTTGGAATCACTGGCCGAACTGGTGCGCGACGCGACCGATCGGGAGCCGGGTGGCCCCGGCGCTCTGGTGGCCCGGCACGCGACGCGCTGGCTGATGAAACAGGCCGAGCAGATCAGCCCGGGCGAGCCGATCGACTTCGGCATTCTGTCCACCGCCGAGCACGGGGGCGTGGCGATCTTCTTGCACGGGGCGATCACCGCCGTGCTGGCCGGTGACGGCGTGCTCGAGCGATACCGCGGCAGCGACGCCGCCTTCACGGTGGATCGGGTCGCGGCGGTTCCGGCGCGGGCGGCGGCGCTGTTCGTCGACGACGCGAAGGGCCGCATCCCGGATCTGCCACCCGAGCGCGGCATCGGCAGGCTGGTCGAGGGCATCGCTCAGGCAGGTGGCGCGATCGTCTGGACGGAGGGCTCCCGCAGGAGTCTGCCGACGAACGGCGGAGAGCCCGGTTCCGCTGGCGCGCACGGCCGCCCGGAGACGCCTCCGGTGCCGACGCCGCGCGTCGAACCCGAGCCGTCCGCCGAATCGCGCCGGCAGGAGCCGCGACCGCCGCGATACCCGACGGCGCCGTCGACCGCGATGCTCGACGCTCAGACCGAACAGACGCCGATCGACCCGCACCACGCGCCGACGCAGCTGGGCGGCACCAATCCCGCGCCGCGGCCCGACCCGGAGTTGCAGCGTCGGATCGAGGCGACCGCGAAGGCCACCGCGCTGACCGTCAAGGTGATGGGATTCAAATGCGCGCGAGCACATCCCAGCGATCCGCGGGCGGCGTTCTGCACCGTCTGCGGTATGCCGGTCGACCAGACCCAAGCGCTGATCGAAGTGGTCCGCCCGCCGCTGGGCATGCTGATCCTCGACGACGGCATGACCTACATGCTCGCCGCGGACGCGGTAATCGGTCGCGATCCGGAGCGCTCGCCCGCCGCGGAGAGCGGACTCGTCCCGCTGCGGGTCGACGACGCCTCCGGTGGCATGTCCAGGGCGCACGCCGAAATCCGACTGGTGAACTGGGATGTGACGGTGGTGGACTGCGGTTCGACCAACGGAACCCGCACTCGCCTACCGGGCTACCGCGACTGGGTGCGCCTGGCGCCGCGCCAGTCCATGGCGCTCATGCCGGGCACCGAGATCATGCTCGGCAACCGCGTGCTGCGCTTCGAACTGGCCGCGCCGCCGCCGTTCGGCCGCTGAGCCCGCGCTACGAATAGCGCGCGGCGCACACGCTTTCGCCGTTCAGGACGCCGGCACGGAAGGCCTCGACTCGTGAGAAACCACTCGGGACGGTCTTGCCCTGGGCGTCGCTCGCGGCCAGGCCATCGGTGAGCAGCCCCGAGACCGCCTCGTCCAGATCGCCTGCGGCGAGCTTGATATCGCCCTGTTCCACCGGCCGCCCGGACTCGGCGAGTTTGCCGGTGACCACTCCGGACAGACAGGCCGCGCGCAGGCCGGTCTTGGCCCCGACCAGACTCTGACCGCGGCTCTGCTGGACGGCCAAGGTGTATCGGGAGATGAACACGATGTAGCCGTTGTAGTCGCCGGTTACCTTGAGCGGCAGCGGGTCGTCCGCGCCGGACGTCGAGGTACCGCGCTCGGCGAGTCCGGGAATATCGGTGGCGATCGTGTTCGCGGCGGGGCAGTACGACACCGGTCCGGTCACGACGCCGTCGGGGCAATCGATTTTCGCCCGTGAGTAGTCGTATGTCGGCTCGTGGCTGATCGGCAGAATGGCTTTGAGTGCTTTGGTGAGTTCGACCAGGGTCTGTTTCGTGATGGGGTACTCGCCGCGCCCGTTGTCGTCGCTGAAGCTCTGCGGCAGGTTGGCGCGGCGCTGGTCGATCTCGTCCTGGTCGATGCCCTTGCATGCCTTGGGACCGTCGGTGAAACCGATCTGCACGGCGGTGACCCGTTCGAAGGCGGAGCCGTGCACGCTCTCCGGATCATCCGGGTCGGAGTCGCGGATGGCGACGGTGGCGGCGAGCACGGTGTTGAGGCCGTCGGAGGTGTTGATCGTGAAGTGCTTTGCCTTGCCCTCCGCCACGTGCCGCATGAACGCGCCTGCGAAGCAATCCGCCTGCTGCTCCTTGACGATCACCGGGTCCTTCGCGCCGACGATCTTGGCCATGGTCTGCACCGCGTGCCCGTACTCGTGCGCGAGCACCATCACGACGGACATCTTCCCGAAGGTCTCCTCCATGGTGGGAAGCAGCACCGACCGATCCCAGCCGATGGAATTGTCCAGGCGGCAGAAGGCGGCGTTCACCAAGCGGTAGGTGCTCTCCTTGCAGAACTCGACCGACTCGGGACGCCCGGCCTTCGCGCTCCAGGACAGCAGCTTCTCGACCGGCTTGAACTCGCCTTGGAACTCCTTGCCGAACTCGCCGCGCCAGTAGGTCTGGATGTCGTCGACGGCGTTGAGCGCCAGGGTGTCCACGGCGCCGCCGTCGCCGTTGGTCGCGGTCAGCGTGCTGTCCGGGACGCCGGTGCGGGGGCCGCTTGGGCCGCTCGTGGTGGGTAGCCCGGCAACCTTGAACGGATCGTCGTAGACGGAGACGGCCCGGCCGTCGACCACTCGAATACAGCCGCCGACCAGCACTGAAAAACTGAGCAGCGTCGCAACCAGCGCGGTCGCTCGGACTCTCGGCAAGGCTCCCCCTAGTCGGCCGCTAGGTCGTTCACGTCGGTCGCCGGATCGGGGCATTTGGCGCATCGGGGGCACCGCCGATGTCCGGGTGATGGAATAGTATCCGCTGCATGTCTTCACCGGGGGCGCAGACCATCACCGTGCGCCATGATGGAAACGAACGAGTATTCGATTCGAGCCAGCACGTCACGATGGGCCGCGCGCCGGAGGTGACGCTTTTCGTCGACAGCCCACTCGTCTCGCGTGTGCACGCCACGCTGGCCTGGCAGGGCAGCGCCTGGGTGTTGACCGACAACAAGAGCACCAACGGTGTTTTCGTGGACGCGCGCAGGCTGACCCAGCCGGTGTCGATCGACCGCCCCACGCAGGTCCGGCTGGGTGACGCGATCAGCGGCCCGCTGTTGCACCTGCTGCCCGCGAACCCGCAACCCCCGCAACGTCCGTCCGCGCGCCCGCCGCAACCGGCTCCGGTGCCGCAGCCGGGACCGCCGCCGCACGGGGTCCGGCGGCCCGTGCAGCAGTTCCAGCATCCGCACTATCCGCCGCCCCAGGACGCACCGGCGCCCGCGGTGAACATCAACATGACGACCAGGGCGGACACCTCGAACATGCCGCCGGTCCGGGCCAGGGCGAGCACGGCGCCCATCGCCCGCGCCGACCGGATCCCGCAGACCGGCCTGAGCATCGGCCGCACCACCGACAACCAGATCGTCGTCAACGATCCGCTGGCCTCGCGCAAGCACGCCCGCCTGGTGGCCTCCGCCGAGGGGCTGGCCATCGAGGATCTCGGCTCGGCGAACGGCACGTTCGTCAACGGGCACCGCCAGCAACGGGCGGTGCTGCGCGAGCGGGACATCATCACCATCGGCAACGTCGACTTCGTCGTCCAGCAGGGCACACTGGTGCACCGGCAGAAGCCGGTCGCCGAGCAGGGCCTCGCGGTGCACGGGGTCGGCTTCACCGTCGAGGGCAACAAGCAACTGCTCGTCGACGTGAACATGTCGGCCAGCCGCGGCACCCTGACCGCGCTGATCGGCCCGTCCGGAGCGGGCAAATCCACGCTGTCGCGCCTGATCGCGGGCACCACTCGGCCTTCGGGCGGCGTGGTCACCTTCGAAGGCCGCAACCTGCACGCCGAGTACGAGGCGCTGCGTTCCCGGATCGGCATGGTGCCGCAGGACGACGTGCTGCACCGCCAGCTCACAGTGCGCCAGGCGCTCGGTTTCGCGGCCGAGCTGCGGCTGCCGAGGGACAACAGCAAGCAGGACCGGCAGCAGGTCATCGACGGTGTGCTGCAAGAGCTTTCGCTCACCGAGCACGCCGACACCAGGGTCGACCGCCTTTCCGGCGGTCAGCGCAAGCGCGCCTCGGTGGCGCTGGAACTGCTGACCGGCCCGTCGCTGCTCATCCTGGACGAACCGACCTCGGGCCTGGACCCGGCATTGGACCGCCAGGTCATGGTGATGCTGCGCGAACTGGCCGACGCGGGCCGCGTGGTGATCGTGGTGACCCACTCGGTGGCGCACTTGGACATGTGCGATCAGGTGCTGCTGCTCGCCCCAGGGGGGAAGACCGCCTACTGCGGCAATCCGGCCGGTGTCGGCGCGGCGCTGGGCACCAGCGACTGGGCGGAAATCTTCGCAAACGTCGCGGCCAACCCGGATCAGGCGTTCGCCGCGTATCGCTCCCGGCAGGCGTTCGCGGCGCCACCCCCGCCGCCGGCGCAACCGTACGGGCCCGCGGGCAGTCCGCCGCAATCCAGCCGCGGCAAACAGTTCTCGACCCTGGCGCGCAGGCAGGTCCGCCTGATCCTGGCCGACCGCGGATATCTGACGTTCCTGGTGTTGCTGCCGTTCATCCTCGGCGGCCTGTCGCTGGTGGTGCCGGGGAAGAACGGTTTCCAGCGCGGTGCGCTGAGAGCGCTGCCGGACGGCACATTCGTGCCCGAAGGCGGAAGTGAGACACAGCAGTTGCTCGTGGTGCTGATCCTGGGCGCCTGCTTCATGGGCTCCACGCTCACGGTGCGCGACCTGGTCGGCGAACGCACGATCTTTTATCGCGAGCGCGCCGTGGGGTTGTTGCCCTCGGCGTATCTGATGGCGAAGATCGCGGTGTTCAGCTTCACCGCGCTGCTGCAATCGGCGGTGCTGGTCGGCATCGTCCTGGCGGGCAAGAAGCGTCCGGGCCAGGGGGCTGTGCTGGCGTCCGGCAGCGCGGAGTTGTACATCGATATCGCACTGACCGCGATCTGCTGTGTGGTCGTCGGATTGCTGCTCTCGTCGCTGGCCAAGTCGAACGAGCAGGTGATGCCGCTGCTGGTGGTGGCCATCATGTGCCAGCTGGTGATGGCGGGCGGCCTGATCCCGGTCACCGGCCGGGTGGTGCTCGAGCAGGTGTCCTGGCTGTTCCCCGCTCGCTGGGGATACGCGACGGGCGCGTCGACGGTGAACATCCGCGAACTGTTCCTGAACGCGCAGGCCGACACGCTCTGGCAGCACAAGGCGGAGATCTGGGCGTTGGACGTCGGCGTGCTGTTGCTGATCACCGTGGTGCTCGCGGTCATCACCTGGCGCCGGTTGCGACTGAAGAAGTCGGCCGCGTGACGCGGTCCGGCTACGCCCCGGTGCGCGGAGGCGGCGCCCAGCGGCGTGGGACGGCAACGACGAGCATCTCGGCCGCGAACCGGGCACACTTATGCCTGTGACGGTGCGAGTAGGGGCAGTGCATCTCGGCTGGGATGTGGTGTCCGTGGCGGCCGGTGGCGGTGGCGTTCCCATCCGCCCCGTGCAGGTGGAGGGCATGTGGACGCCGCCGGCCTATCTGCTGGCGGATTCGTCGGGCCGGTTGCACACGGCAGGCGTGGAACGCAACAGACCCGATCTCGGGATGGCGATCGCCGACGTGCGCGACATCCTCGGGCATCCGCAGATCGTGGTCGCGGGCGCGACATGGCCCGCGGAGTTGGTGTTCCGCGCGCGCCTGTACAACCCGCTCGCCGAGATCGGCAAACACTTGCGCGGCAAACCGGATCTGGTGGCGTTGCCCTACCCGGACAGCTGGCCGGACGAGAAGATCGATGTCTACGCATCGATGGTGGAACAGCTCGATGTCGTCGTGGAACCGCTGCCGGAGAGCGTCGCGCTGTCCGGCTACGTCCGCGCCCTCGGACTGGTGCACCCGCCGGACCGGTCCAGGCCGAACGGCGTCGGCGCGACGGGCGTGTACTCCGACGGCCGCGGCATGCTGGTGGTCGCGGTGCACGGCGACGACGAGCAGCCCACCGAGTCGGTCGACGTTCCGGTAGACGCGGAGGCCATGCGTGACGCCAGGTCGGCGGACGACGTCGTGATCGAGGTCATGGCGGCGGCCCGTTCGATCGGCGCGGACACCTCGACGGTCCTGCTGTCGGGCAACGTGCGCTTCAACGACGCGTTGCGCCTGGCCTTCCAGAACCATCTCGGACACCGCCTGCACGTGGCCGATCATCCGATGCACGCGCTCGTCCTCGGCGCCGCGCACCTGCTGGTGAGCGATCCGGAGGCGGACGAGCCGGAGCCCGCGGGCAGGCACGCCGAACCCGCGCCCGCTCCGCAGCGCCCGGTGGACGCGCAGCACCCTCCGCAGCAGGCGGACGCGGGTCAGCGGTCGGCGCGGCCGGTGCCCGGTGTGCAGTACGGCCCGGGATACCCGACCCAACCCGAAGAGGCGACGACCAGGATCGGTCGCGACGAAGCGCCGCGTGGCCTGCCGCCGAATCTCGCCGAGCTGGGTAGCCGCTTCACCCGGCCGCCGAGCGCGCCGGACGAGCAGCAAGACGGCGGTCGTCCGCCCGGTGGGCCGGTGCCGCCCCTCGGCCCGCGTCCGCCCTATCCGGGCGGGCCGGAACAGCCGTACCCCGGGCAGCAGCGCCAGGGGCCATGGCGGGACTCGGGCGCCGACTCCGACGACGAGGACCGGCACCCCAAGGGCAAGCTGTGGAACAAGATGAAGGGCAACTTGTTCGGGGCCAACACCGTCGTCGGGGCGGTGGCGCTGGCCGTGGTCGCGCTTCCCTCCGGGAATCACGGCGTGGAGCTGACCGCGCAGCCGGTCGTCCTCGACACGGCGTCGGTCGTCGCGGAGGAAGGGGTCGATGGCGAGCCGGTCGGCTGTCCGACCGCGCCCGATGCGATCATCCAGCCCAAGCCAGGGGTCACCGCCGCGCGGGGCAACCAGCGGGAAGCGCGGGAACGGGTCGCCGAGTGCGGACGGCCCGATGTCGATACTCTGCGCTATCTGGTCCCCGGCCCGCCGGGCGCCATCGACCTGGGCCCGCCGATCGAGATCTGACGCGATTTCTTCCCGCGATACCCCACTGGTATCGTTGCTCGCTGGCGTGTGGAACGTCCGGCCGACTCCTGGTGATCGTCCGGATGTCCGCCGAGTCCCGGGTCTCCACCGGCCGCCGGGAACACCTCGACCGCACGCTCGGCTGGCAACACCGACGACAGACAGGGAAGCACTGTGCCTACGTACAGCCCCAAGGCGGGTGACGTGACCCGTAAGTGGTACGTCATCGACGCCACTGACGTAGTGCTCGGCCGTCTCGCCGTCCAGGCAGCGAATCTGCTGCGTGGCAAGACGAAGCCGACCTACGCCCCGAACGTCGATGGTGGCGATTTCGTCATCATCATCAACGCCGACAAGGTCGCCATCAGCGGCAACAAGCGGCAGGACAAGCTGATCCACCACCACTCCGGGCACCCGGGCGGCCTGAAGTCGCGGACCGTCGGTCAGGTGTTGGAGAGCCGCCCCGATCGGCTCGTGGAGAAGGCCGTCAAGGGCATGATCCCGAAGAACAAGCTCGGCAACGCGATCGCGGGCAAGCTGAAGGTGTACGCGGGACCGACGCACCCGCACGCCGCCCAGCAGCCCATTCCGTTCGAGATCAAGCAGGTGGCCCAGTGACCGCTCCCGAGGAATTCAACGAGGAATACGTCGAGGAATTCGACGCCGCCGAGGCCGTTGAGGACGGTGCGGGCTACGAGGACTCCGAGGCCTCGGCGTCCTACGCTCCGGTCGTGATCGACCGCCCGGTGCAGACCGTCGGCCGCCGCAAGGAGGCCGTCGTGCGCGTGCGCCTGCTGCCCGGCTCCGGCAACTTCGTGCTCAACGGACGCACCATCGAGGACTACTTCCCGAACAAGGTGCACCAGCAGCTGGTCAAGTCGCCGCTGGTGACCGTCGAGCGCACCGAGTCCTTCGACGTGCACGCCCGCCTGGTCGGCGGCGGCCCGTCCGGCCAGGCAGGCGCTCTGCGGCTGGCGATCGCCCGTGCGCTGATCGAGGTCACCCCGGAGGATCGTCCCGCCCTCAAGCGGGCCGGCTTCCTGACCCGTGACCCGCGCGCCACCGAGCGCAAGAAGTACGGTCTGAAGAAGGCGCGCAAGGCGCCGCAGTACTCGAAGCGCTGATTTCGGCATCGTCGGCCCTCCGCATCCGGCACCCTCGCGGTGCCGGACGCGGTACGGTCGACGCGGCAGCTGTACGAGAGCAGGCTCCAGCGAACAGCTGGTCGCCTGCTCTCGCGCTGTATGAAGATGCGGCGTTAGCGGGGCCTTCGTGGTGCACGGGCCGGTGCCTCCCGGGCCGGCGCGCCCACGCCACAGATCACCAATGAGGGGCGAGGTATGGGACGGTTGTTCGGCACCGACGGAGTCCGCGGGCTTGCCAACGAGTCACTGAGTCCGGAGCTGGCGTTGCGCGTTTCCGGCGCGGCCGCGCAGATCCTGAGCCGGGGCAAGAAGCGCGCGCTCGCGGTGGTCGGGCGCGACCCGCGGGCCAGCGGGGAGATGCTCGAGGCCGCGGTGACCGCGGGGCTGACCGCGGCGGGAGTGGACGTGTTGTCGGTGGGGGTGCTGCCGACACCGGCCGTCGCCTACCTCACCGGTTTGTACGACGCCTGTCTGGGCGTGATGATCTCCGCCTCGCACAACCCGATGCCCGACAACGGGATCAAGATCTTCGCCGCGGGCGGGCACAAACTCGACGACGCGATCGAGGACCGGATCGAGGCGCTCATGGCCGCGGAGACGCCGTTCCGGCCGACCGGCGCGGGCATCGGCCGGGTCCGCAACGCCTCGGGCGCGCGCGATCACGGGCTGTCCGTCCCGGATCAGTACAGCCTCGCGGGCACCCACGAACGCTATGTGGAACATCTGGTGGAGGCGACGGGGCAGGACCTATCCGGGTTGACCGTCGTGGTCGACTGCGCGCACGGCGCCGCCGCGGAAGTCGGACCCGCCGCCTATCGTGAGGCCGGTGCGACGGTGATCGCCATCAACGCCGAGCCGGACGGGCTGAACATCAACGACGGCTGCGGCTCGACCCATCTCGAGCAGGTACGGGCCGCGGTGGTGGAGCACGGCGCCGACCTCGGTCTCGCGCACGACGGCGACGCCGACCGCTGCCTGGCCGTGGACGCCTACGGCAATGTGGTCGACGGGGACGCGATCCTCGCGATCCTGGCCCTCGCCATGCACGAGGCGGGCGAGTTGGCCGAAGACACTTTGGTCGCCACCGTGATGAGCAACCTCGGCCTGCACATCGCGATGCGGACGGCCGGAATCACCATGCGCACCACCGCCGTCGGCGACCGTTATGTGCTCGAGGAGTTGCGGCGCGGCGGCTTCACGCTGGGCGGCGAGCAGTCGGGGCATGTGGTGTTCCCGCGATACGGCACCACCGGCGACGGCATTCTCACCGGCCTGCGCCTGATGGCGCGGATGGCGCAGTCCCGGCGCAGCCTGGCCGACCTGGCGAGCGTGCTGAGCACCGTGCCGCAGATTCTGGTGAACGTGCCGGTCAACGACAAATCCGTGGTCGCGCGCGCACCCGAGATTCGCGAAGCCGTGCTGGAGGCGGAGCGGATACTCGGCGACTCCGGGCGTGTGCTGCTGCGACCGAGCGGCACGGAGGAATTGGTGCGAGTGATGGTGGAGGCCACCGACCCGGCGCAGGCGCGCCAGCTGGCGGACGATCTGGCGAAGCGGGTCGCAGGGGTATAGCGGGTTGAGGTCGTGCCGCGGCCGTAGGTCAGTGGGTTTCGGTGAGTACGCCCGCGTTCACGTGCCAGCGGCGGGTCGCGCGGACGGTGTCGAGCATGCGGCGGTCGTGAGTGACGAGCAGGAGTGTGCCGGTGAAGGATTCGACGGCCTGCTCCAGTTGTTCGATGGCGGGGAGGTCCAAGTGATTGGTCGGCTCGTCGAGCACGAGCAGGTTCACGCCCCGGGCTTGGAGCAGCGCGAGGGCGGCGCGGGTGCGTTCGCCGGGGGAGAGCGTGTCGCACGGCCGCAGTACGTGTGGACCACGCAGGCCGAATTTCGCCAGTAGGGTGCGCACTTCGGCCTCCGGCCAGTCCGGCAGTTCGCCGCCGAAAGTGGCGGCCAGGGCCGCGGTCCCGCGGAACAGCCCGCGCGCTTGGTCGACCTCGCCGACCTCGACGCCGGAGCCGAGGGTCGCTGTCCCGGTGTCGGGCTGGAGCTTTCCCAGCAACAGGGCGAGCAGCGTCGACTTCCCGGAGCCGTTCGCCCCGGTGAGCACGATGCGGTCGGCCCAGTCGACCTGGGTGGTGATCGGGCCGAGCGTGAAGTCGCCACGGGTGACGGCCGCCTGGGACAGTGTCGCCACCACCGAGCCGCTGCGCGGCGCCGCGGCGATGCTCATGCGCAGGTCCCATTCTTTGCGGGGTTCTTCCACCGCCTCGAGCCGTTCGATGCGGCGCTGGGTCTGCCTTGCCTTGGCGGCCTGCTTCTCAGTGGACTCGGCTCGCATCTTGCGGCCCGCCTTGTCCGAGTCCAGCTTCCTGGGATCACGCGCCTTGCGGCGGGCGTTGCGGACACCGTGTTCGAGCCAGTTGCGCTGCATCTGCGCGCGGGCCTCCAGGCCCGCCTTGGTGTCGGCGTAGTCCTCGTACGCCTCGCGCGCGTGCTGCCGGGCGATCTCGCGCTCCATCAGGTACGACTCGTAGCCGCCGTCGTACGACCCGACCTGTTGCTGCGCGAGATCCAGCTCCACGACGCGGTTCACCGTGCGCGCCAGGAACTCTCGATCGTGGCTGATCACCATCAACGGGACCCGCACACCGGCGACGAACTGTTCCAGCCGGGTCAGGCCGTCCAGGTCCAGGTCGTTGGTCGGCTCGTCCAGCAGCAGTATGTCGAAGCGGGACAGCAGGACCGAGGCCAGCCCGGCGCGCGCGGCCTGACCGCCGGACAAACCGGTCATGGGTGTGTCCAGGCCGCTGGGCAGACTGTCCGCGAGGCCGAGATCGGCGGCGACCTCGTGGGCGCGCTGGTCCAGATCGGCCCCGCCGAGGGCGAGCCAGCGTTCCAGCGCGGGGGAGTACTCGTCCGGCCCGCCGTCGGCGAGGCGCTCGGCCGCGGCGTCCATCACTCGCTGCGCATCGGTGACTCCCGTTCGGCGGCCGAGGAATTCGAAGACGGTCTCGCCTTCGACCCGTTGTGCCTCCTGGGCCAGATAACCGACCGTCGCGTCCGGGGGACTGAGCGTGATGCTGCCCGTCGGCGCGTGCCGGTCGGCGAGCATGCGCAGCAGCGTCGACTTGCCCGCGCCGTTCACGCCGACCAGGCCGATCACGTCGCCCGGCGCGAGGGTCAGATCCAAGTCGGCGAACAGTGTGCGCTCGCCGTGACCGGCCGACAGGCCGCGGGCATGCAGAGTGGTGCTCACCAGCACGAGTCTGCCGTGTTCGGGGTCGGACCCTGAGGTCGACCCCGGGAGAAATCAGGGTCGGTATCGGCCGCCGGGCCGATGGCGGGGCCCGCGACGACGGGCACAGTGGAGGACGTAGCGATCACCGCACGAGAGGGAAGACCAATGACCGCCCCCACCCGCCGTTTCACCCGCTCCACCCACGACAAGTGGATCGCAGGCGTCTGCGGTGGCATCGCCGAGTACCTCGGCTGGAACGCCAACGTCGTCCGTCTGTTGTTCGTGGTGTCGTGCCTGCTGCCCGGCCCGCAGTTCGTCATCTACTTGGTGCTGTGGCTGTTGATGCCCAAGAAGTGAACCCGCGGGGGCTGCGTCGAGCCCGCGCGGGTGACAGGATGGAACGATGCCGCTCGGGCGGCATCGCACCACCGGTACGAGTCCTGCTGAGGAGGGGTCATGATCACCTCGAGCGAATTCCCAGGCCTGGATATACCCGGCATCGACGCGTCTTCGTCGCTCGACGGCCTGGGCGCGATCGAATTGCACCACCCGACGCAGGACATCGACGGCGACGGCTCGCTCGACACCATCACCACCACGGGTGACGACGCGATGCAGGTCTGGACCGACTACGACCACGACGGCTTCGCCGACCACGTCACCGTGGTGGAGAAAGACGGCGACTACGCCGCATGGGAATTCCACCGCCACCCCGACGGCACCTCCGAGTGGGTCCGCACCGACCGAGGCAGAATCGGCAGCTGACCGAATCCGCGGGGGGCGGAAATTCGAGGGAACCGAGTGTCGGCGTGTTGCGTCGAAGGAAGTAGGGCGGCATTCGGCGCGAACGAAATTCGCGTCGGCGCAACGACACTACGAGGACGGAGGGGATTCGTGGGCGGGTCGGAAATGGTCGGTGTGCGGACGGGGGAGCTAGGTGCGCTCGGCAGCGACTATCGCAGATCGGCGGACGTCGTCCGGGACCAGGCGAAGCGAGTTGCCGATCATCTGTTCGGCGGCGGTGCCGAGGCGGGCCGGAATTACGCGCCGCAGGGGATCGCGGTGCATCAGGGCCTCGAACGGGTCGGTGCGTGGCTGCGGATCTGGAGTGAGGCCACGACCGCGACCGCCGACGCGCTCGGGGCCGCCGTGGTGGCCTACGCCGAAACCGACCAGCAGCGCGCTTCCGAGACGAACAAGACATGAGACCGCCGAATGACCCGTGCTCGCACCGGCGACGCCAGACATTCGAGGAGTCGGAATCATGACGGTTTCCTGGCAGGGCAAGGCGATCGACACCCTCTTGGACGAGGGCAGCGCGGGGTTGCGGTACTGGATCGAGTTCACGCCGCTGTACGAGGCGGCGTTCGGCGACAACGAGAGACGCGTCGGCGTCGGCAAGCTGCTGGCGATGTACGACGAGCAGCGCGGCACCCGGTTGGAGAGACTGGAGCAGACGGGCGAGGCGCTGAAAGCCGCACTGTCGGAAGTGGATCGGCAATGGGACGCGCAGCAGGGCTACACCCGTCGGCTGCCCGAACTGTGGCAGGGTACGGCGGCCGCCGCCGCACTCGACATGCTCGGCAAACAGTCGGTCCTGGCCGACGAGGACCGGCAGCACGTCAGGGCCGCCGTTACCGTGATCGCCGATATGGCGGGTTCGCTGCGGTCGGCGGTGGCCGCGAAGGCGTTCGCCACCCGAGAGTTGCTCGCGGGACCGGTGGGCGGCAGGAAGGTGGTCGAGATCGACGGTAAGACCCCGGCGGAGGTGAAGGTCATCGTCGACGTGCACAACGCGCGAGAATGGATCGACGCCGACCAGGTCCGCGAGCTGGGCCGCATCTTCCCCGCACTCGCCGTGCCGGAGGACAAGATCAACAAAAGCGTGCTCGGCTTCATCAACTCCGACAGCGAGAATCTGCTCACCGGCGCGTACGGCGACCGAGTGCGCAGCGTCACCGATGAGTGGCTGACCAAGACGTTCAAGCCGGACTTCGACCGGAAGTTGTCGTCCTATATCGACGTCTGTACCGAGGTCGATCGACTGTTCAAGGACCAGTACAAGAACCTGGCCGATGCGCTGACGCAGGTGGCCGAGCATGGCTACCCGCGCCCGGAAGGTCCGTCGGAACCACCACCGGGGACACCGGTCGACCAGGACGAACCCCAGGTGACCAGTGGCCCCGTCCCGCCGGGCCCGCCCGCCGCCACGGTCCCGGCGAGCACGACACCGAGCACAGTCCCCGCGTCGACCACGCCGACCACGCTGGACAACCCGACCGCGCCGAGTACCCCGACCACGCCGAGTACTCCGACCACGCCGAGTACTCCGACCGCCCCCGCGCCCAGGATGCCCGCACTGGACGGACTTGCCGCGCTCAGCCAGGTGGCGCGGGAATTCGCGCCGCTGGCAACCGGTCTCGGTCAGGCGGTGGAGCAGGGCGTGTCCGCGTTGAGCGGAATCATCAAAAGCGGAGTCGATGACGCGATCGAAAAGCTCACGCACAGCATCGATCCGCAGAACGCCGAAGCCGACGACCGGGACGACGAAGGTCAGAACCAAAAGCCGCGCGCCGAGGCGGAATTCGAAATCGGCGGTAAGCATGTGCAGTTCGAGATGGGGCCGGACGGCCGGTTGAGACTCGTCCTCTCCGATACCACGGGTGCGGAGCAGGTGTTCACCGTCGAGCTGAACGAGCACGGCATGCCGGTCATCTCCACGATCGAGCGCGACGCCGACAACGCGCAGCCCCCGGTGCCTGAGGCTCTTACGCCGGAGTCTCGGAACGAGGAGTCTCCGGCACCGGAACCTCGGGAAGAAGAGAAAACGCCCGCTCCAGGTTCGGAACCGGACACCAAGGACGATCGGCCCGGGCTGCCGAGCGGAACCTTGCCGCGCACCCGGCGCGAAGAGGACGGCGAGCACTACCCGAAGCCGATGCCGGAGCAGGGCGAGCGGGGACCGGACGTTCCAGTGGACAGTGGCGCGGAACTCGCCGAAGCCGGGCCGCTGGACGCGGGGTTCGCTGAGGCGGGCCCACTGTGAGCCCGTCCGGGACGAGGTCGCACACCGCATGAGCGAGGAGGCGCAGCATGGTCGACTACGCCGAGGAAGCGAGGCAACTCGCCGCCGAGAACCAGCGCCGCATGTCGCTGTTGCTCGACGAGATCCAGGCGATCAACGAGCAGACCGCGGCGACCGGCCGGGAATTCGCCGACCGGCTGACCGCCGAGATGGACGAATTCTGGATGACGCACGCCGCCGACCTGGACAAGGCCGCCGCCGAGGCGGAGGAGCGGCAGCGACTACAAGAGGAAGCACAAGAGCAGCGCGCGGCCATCGCACGGTCGATGGCCGCCCGCCGGGCCAATCACACGGTGACGCCGGTCGATGAAGAGGACGAGGAGGCCAAGTTCTACCAACGCAAGAGCTGGCTGATCTGACCGACGCTCCGCGGGCCGGTCGGTCGGCTACCGCCGCAGCAGCGCGGCGAGCTGGCCGACCTTCAGCTTCGGCGGCTCCTTCTCCTGGGGCGCCGCGGGGTCGACGACGGTGGTGTGCGGGATGACCTCGTCGGGATCAGTGAAGGCGCGATAGGTCTTGTCGTCCGCCAGCGTGGCGAGCAGGTAACCGGCCAGCAGGGCGCGCGTGGTGCGGGAGGTCTTCGATTCGTGCTTGCCCGCACCCACGGCGGCGAGGACGCGCCGCCCCTCGATGATGCCGTTGTGCGAGGCTTTGTCGATGGCGCGCAGGGTCGCCGGGCCGCCCCAGGCGGTGGCCAGGGGGATGGCGTTGGAGCTGACCGAGGCGATGTCGGTCGCGCCGGCCAGGATCAACGCCGGAACGTCCAGCTCCGGGGCGACGGCTTCGGCGGCGGGCGCCGTCGGCGCGGGGAACAACGCCGCGACGGCGGCGACGTCGCGGCGGCCTGCGGCGATGACCGCGGCGCCCGCTCCCATGCCGTGCCCGGCCAGAGCCAGGCGCTCCGGATGCACGCTGATCTCGCCGTCCCCGAGCCGCACACCGGTGCAGATATCGAGTGTGGTGAGCAAATCGGCGGCCAGCCCCAGATGTGACGGAATCGGCCCGCGCTCGGTGTCGGGCGCGGCGGCCACGATTCCCCAGGACGCGAGGTGTTCGAGCAGCGTGCGGTAGTGGTTCGCCCCGGTCAACCAGCCATGTCCGAACGCGACAGCAGGTAGGTTCCGCCCTGTCTCGGGCGTGAACACCACCCCCGGCTGGCCGGCGATGGCCAGGTTGCCACGCAACACGCGGTGCGGGCCCCGGCTGGTCAGGGTGCTCAATAGCGATTTCACAGACGCCGACACGACGTGAACGTTATCCGATAAGTAGTGTGGTGAGCCATGTGCGGAATCGTGGGGTACGTCGGGTACCGAGACGCGCTCGGCGTCGTCGTTGACGCGTTGCGCCGCATGGAATATCGCGGATACGACTCCGCGGGTGTGGCGATCCTGGATGGCGCGGGCACGCTGGCGGTGGAACGCAAGGCGGGCCGCCTGGCCAACCTGGAGGCCCAGCTCGCCGAAACCGGGATAGATCGCTTCGTCGGCACCACGGGCATCGGGCACACCCGCTGGGCCACGCACGGCGCGCCGACCGACCGCAACGCACACCCGCATCGGGACCACACCGGCAAGGTCGCCGTCGTACACAACGGCATCATCGAGAACTTCGCCCCGCTGCGTCGCGAACTGGAGGACGCCGGGGTCGAGCTGAACAGCGACACCGACACCGAGGTCGCGGTGCACCTGGTGGCCCGCGCGTACGCCCATGGCCCGACCGCAGGCGACTTCGCGGCCAGCGCGCTGTCCGTCCTGCGCCGTCTGGAGGGTGCGTTCACGCTGGTCTTCACGCATGCCGATCATCCGGACACGATCGTGGCGGCGCGCCGCTCCACCCCGCTGGTGGTGGGCGTGGGCAAGGGCGAGATGTTCATCGCCTCGGATGTCACGGCATTCATCGAGCACACCCGCGAGGCGGTCGAGCTCGGTCAGGACCAAGCCGTGGTGATCAGCCTGGACAGCTACCGGGTCACCGACTTCGCGGGCGAGGACGCGAGCTCGCGCACCCGCCCGTTCACGATCGACTGGGACCTGGCCGCCGCCGAGAAGGGCGGCCACGACTACTTCATGCTCAAGGAGATCGAGGAGCAGCCCGCCGCGGTCGCGGATACCCTGATGGGGCATTTCAGCACCGACCACGACGGCGCGGGCCGGATCGTGCTGGACGAGCAGCGCCTCGCCGATCAGGAGCTGCGCGATTTCGACAAGGTTTTCGTCGTGGCGTGCGGCAGCGCCTATCACTCCGGTCTGCTGGCGAAGTACGCCATCGAGCACTGGACGCGGCTGCCCGTCGAGGTGGAGCTGGCCAGCGAGTTCCGCTACCGCGATCCGGTGCTGGACCGCTCCACGCTGGTGGTGGCGATCTCCCAGTCCGGCGAGACCGCCGACACGCTGGAGGCGGTGCGGCACGCGAAGGAACAGAAGGCGCGCGTCCTCGCGATCTGCAACACCAACGGCGCGCAGATCCCTCGCGAGTCCGACGCGGTGCTCTACACCAGGGCCGGGCCGGAGATCGGCGTCGCCTCCACCAAGGCGTTCCTGGCCCAGGTGACGGCGAATTACCTGGTCGGGCTCGCCTTGGCGCAGGCGCGCGGCACCAAGTACCCGGACGAGGTGGCCCGCGAGTTCGCCGAACTCGAGGCGATGCCGAAGCTGGTGGAACGCGTGCTGGAGACCGCGCCGCAGGTGCGGGCCATCGCGCGGGAGCTGGCGCAGGTGCCGACCGTGTTGTTCCTGGGCAGGCACGTCGGTTACCCGGTGGCCTTGGAGGGTGCGCTCAAGCTCAAGGAATTGGCCTACATGCACGCCGAGGGGTTCGCGGCGGGTGAGCTCAAGCATGGTCCGATCGCCCTGATCGAGGACGGCCTGCCGGTGATCGTGGTGATGCCGTCGCCGAAGGGGCGCGCGGTGTTGCACTCGAAGCTGCTGAGCAACATCCGGGAGATCCAGGCTCGCGGCGCGCGCACCATCGTGATCGCGGAGGAGGGCGACGACACGGTGCGTCCGTTCGCCGACGACCTCATCGAGATCCCGAGCGCGCCGACGCTGTTCCAGCCGCTGTTGTCGACGGTCCCGTTGCAGATCTTCGCCGCCGAGGTGGCCCAGGCGCGCGGCTACGACGTCGACAAGCCGCGCAACCTGGCCAAATCCGTCACCGTGGAATAGTTCGGCGGCCGCGCACTTCGCAGTGCGCGGCCGCTGTTTCGCCGGGACGACCGGCGGCTATGCCGGCACGGTAGCCAGGGGCTCCTCCGAGGCGGTCGGTGTCGCGCGACGCTCGAGCCGCCCGGACAGGATCGCGAGCAGTAGCGCCACCAGCACCAGACCGACGCCGACCCAGTTGGGTGCGGTGTAGCCGTAGCCTGCGGCGATCACCACGCCACCGAGCCAGGCCGACACCGCGTTGCCGAGGTTGAACGCGCCGATGTTCACCGCCGACGCGAGGGTCGGTGCGCCCGCGGCCTGGTCGAGGACGCGCTTCTGCAACGGCGGCACGGTCGCGAAGCCAAGAGCACCGATCAACACCACCGTGACGGCGGCGGCTATCTTGTCGTGCGCGGTGACGGTGAACAGCGCGAGAACGAGCGCGAGCCCGCCGAGTGTGAGATACAGCATCGGCATCAGATGGCGGTCGGCGAACTTGCCCCCGATCAGATTGCCCGCGAAGAAGCCGAGGCCGAACAGGACCAGCAGCCAGGTGACCGAACTCTCCGCATAGCCGGTGACCTCGGTCATCATCGGCGCGAGATAGGTGATCGCGGCGAAGACCCCGCCGAAGCCGAGCACCGTCATCGCCATCGCCAGCAACACCTGGGGGTTGCGGAACACCGCGAGTTCGGTGCGCAGCGCGGCGTTCGCCGCGGCGGGCTGTTCCGGGACCAGCGCCGCGACGCCGAGCAGGCCGATCAACCCGACCAGTGCGACGAACACGAAGGTCAGCCGCCAGCCGAAGTGCTGGCCGAGCAGCGTCCCCAGCGGGACGCCGACCACCGTGGCGACGGTGAGCCCGGTGAACATGATCGCGATCGCACCGGCGCGCCGATCGGCGCTGACCAGGGTTCCGGCGACGACCGCGCCGATCCCGAAGAACGCGCCGTGGGCCAGCGACGCGACGATCCGTCCGGTCAGCATCAGCGCGAAGGTCGGTGCCGCGGCGGACAGGAGGTTGCCGGCGACGAGCAGCGTCAGCATGCCGAGCAGCATCCGTTTGCGCGACAGCCGGGTACCCAGCCCGGTCATCAGCGGCGCACCCGCCACGACGCCGAGCGCGTAGCCGGTGACCAGCAGGCCCGCGGTGGGGATGGACACCGAGTAGCTGCTCGCGATGTCGGGTAGCAGTCCGACGACGACGAATTCCGTCGTCCCGATTCCGAATGCCCCGAGGGTCAGGGCGAGGAGTGCGAGGGGCATGAACGAAGCCTCCACGTGACGTTGCTTCAAACTATTACAAGCGGAAACAATAATTGCAGACGCCCTTTAATTGCAAGCGCGGGCTATTGTGATCTCTGGCTATCCTGGAGGCACGCCCCCCGACGACGAAGGAACGCCGATGACCGCGGATGCCGCCTTGACCGGCCTCGCCGATGGTTGGTACGCACTGTCGCTGCTGCACGACCGGATCGAGGCGCACATCGAGCGGGCCCTGCAATCCGGCCACGACCTGAGCGTTCGCGAGTACTCCCTGCTGGTCGTACTGAGCCGCCAGCACGACGGGCCGGGCGGGCACCTGCGGATGAACCAGGTGGCCGAGGCCGTGGTGCTGAGCCAGAGCGCGACAACCCGACTGGTTTCCCGGCTGGAAGATCGCGGTCTGCTCCAGCGTTACCTCTGCCCCGACGACCGTCGTGGCATCTACACCGATGTCACCCCGGCGGGCTTGGACCTGCTCGAACAGGCGCGGCCCACGCACGACGCCGCCTTGGCCGGAGCACTCGGGCAGGCGGCCGCCAACCCCGAACTCGCTCCGCTCGTGGCCGCGGTCGAAGCACTGAACACCCACGGCGCACGGCACCGCGACTACCGTCCGGTGTGAGCGCGAGACGGCTCGGTGTCTCGGCTGGACCTCGCCGAGGCGACGTCCGGAGCGCTTTGCCGGTGGAACGCCCCGGTAGGCCCGAAGGGTCCGTACCGCGCGGTCTACTGCACGGTGACCGAGCCGCGCATCTCCGGGTGCAGTGAGCAGAGATAGCGGTAGGTGCCCGGCGTGGTGAAGGTGTAGCTCCACTCGCCTTTGTCGAAGATCGGGCTGTTTATGCCCATGGCCTTGTCGCCGATGCCCTGCACGGTGTGCGGGACCTTGTCGTCGAATTTCCAGGTGACCGTGTCGCCGACCGCGACGGTGACCTCGGCGGGGGAGAATTTCATGTCGTGCGCCACGACGGTGGCCGCGGCGGGCTTGCGGTCACCGGTCTGCTGCGCGGTGGTGGTCGGCCCGGCCGGTTTCCTGGTCGTGGTGGCGGCCGAACCGGATTCGTCGCCGCCGCAACCGGACAGTAGGAGCGCGCAGGCCAGGGCGACTCCCGTGACGACGCGGACGATCCCGATGCGGCGGACGCTTGGCATGATGGCCAAGCGTAGTAGGCCATACCGACGGAGGGAGCGGCGATGTCCACGCAGCGGGGCTATTTCACGGTAGACGAAGTGCGCGCGGCGGAGGCCGAGCTGTTCACCCGGGTGCCGGACGGCGTGCCCATGCGCAGGGCGGCGCACGGCCTGGCCACGGTGGTTGCGGGCGAGCTCGGGGAGCGTGCCGGCGGTATCGCGGGGCGGGCGGTGACCCTGCTGGTCGGTTCCGGGGACAACGGCGGCGACGCGCTCTGGGCCGGGGCGCAGCTGCGCCGCCGCGGTGTCGCGGTCACCGCGGTGTTGCTCAGCCCGGAGCGGGTGCACGCCGGAGGACTCGCCGCGCTGCGCGGAGCGGGCGGTCGAGTCGCCGACGACGTGGGCCGCCCGGATCTGGTGATCGACGGCATCGTCGGCATCTCCGGTCGCGGTGCGTTGCGGCCGCGTGCCGCGGAAATCGTTGCGGCGCTCGAGGCTCCGGTCGTCGCGGCAGACCTGCCCAGCGGCGTCGACCCGGACACCGGCGCGATCGAAGGCCCGGCGGTTCGCGCGGACGTCACGGTCGCGTTCGGCGCGTACAAGCCGGTGCACGCGCTCGCCGCGCCGCAGTGCGGGCGAATCGAATTGGTGCCCATCGGTTTACGTCTCCCGGAACCGGGTCTCCTCGCGCTGGAGCACGCGGCGATCGGCGCCGCGTGGCCGGTCCCCGGCCCGGCCGACGACAAGTACACGCAGGGTGTGACGGGCGTATGCGCGGGTAGCGCAACGTATCCGGGCGCCGCGGTGCTGTGCGCGGGCGCCGCCGTCGCGGCGACATCGGGGATGGTGCGGTATGCCGGGACCGCGGCGGCCGAGGTGTTGAACCACTTCCCCGAAGTGATCGCCGCCGAGGAGGTCGCCGCGACCGGTCGCGTCCAGGCCTGGGTCTTCGGTCCCGGCGCTGGCACCGACTCCGCCGCCAGGGAACGCCTGCGCGAGATCCTGGCCAACGACCTCCCGGTGGTGATCGACGCCGACGGCCTGACCATGCTGGCCGCGGAGCCGGACCTGGTGCGCGGTCGTGCGGCCCCGACCGTCCTGACTCCGCACGCGGGCGAGTTCGCCCGCCTCACCGGCCACGAGGTCGGTCCCGACCGGGTGGCAGCGGTCCGCGATTTCGCCGCTTCCTGGCAGGTCACGGTGCTGCTGAAGGGCCGCGCCACGCTCGTCACCGCCCCGGGCGGTCCCGTGCTGGTCAACGAGGCGGGCGGTTCCTGGGCGGCGACCGCCGGCGCGGGCGACGTGCTCTCCGGCATCATCGGCGCGCTGCTCGCGGCGGGGCGGGAACCCGCGTGGTCGGCGGCGGCGGCCGCGCGCGTGCACGCGTTGTCCGCGAACCTCGCCGCACATGACGCCGCCCCGGCGGGAACCCCCATCTCGGCAAGCCTGCTGGCAGCTCACGTCCGCCCCGCCATCGGCGTTCTCCGTGGCCTCGCTCACGCGCCACACAAACCGATTGGAGCCAGCACCGAGCGCGCCAATAGACTCGACCGGAATCGACGCAACGACTGATCTCGAGAGCACATGGGTAACTCGTCGGGCACGCCCGAAATCAAGGCGGCATCACACGCAGGATCCGAACGTGAGTCTTGCGTGCCCGACCGGTCCGGCCCGAATATGCGGAGAGGCGGCACAGCGCAAGTGGAAACGGTCATCGACCTGGACGCCATCGCGCACAACGTGCGGATTCTGCGGGAGCACGCGGGTGGCGCCGCGGTGATGGCGGTGGTGAAGGCCGACGGCTACAACCACGGCGCGGTCGAGGTGGGCCGGGCCGCTCTGGCGGCGGGCGCGGCGGAACTGGGTGTCACGACGGTGGGCGAGGCCGTGCAGTTGCGTGCGGCCGGGATCACCGCGCCCATCCTGTGCTGGTTGCACAGCACGGACACCGACTTCGCGCCTGCGGTGGCCGCCGACGTCGAGATCGGGATCTCTTCGGCGGCTCATCTGCGAGCGGTCGAGGCCGCGGCGCGCGACCTGGGCCGTCCGGCGACGGTCACCCTGAAGGTGGACACCGGCCTGAACCGCAACGGCGTGTCGCCGGTCGTGTACCCGGAAGTCCTGACGGCGCTGCGCGCTCTGGTCGACGAGGGTGTGGTGCGGTTTCGCGCGATCTTCTCCCACCTCGCGCACGCCGACGAACCCGAGCATCCCAACAACGACGCGCAACGCGCCCGGTTCCTGGAGGCCATCGCCACGGCCAAGGAGCACGGCCTGGAACCGGAGCTGGTGCACATCGCCAACTCCGCCGCGACCCTGACCCGCCCTGACCTGGCCTTCGACTTGGTCCGGCCGGGCATCGCCATGTACGGCCTGTCCCCGATACCGGACGACGATTTCGGCCTGCGGCCCGCGATGACGTTCCAGGCACAGGTCGCCCTGGTCAAACGAGTGGCCGCGGGCGAAGGCGTTTCCTACGGGCACCAGTGGATCGCGCCGCGCGACACCACCGTCGCGCTGATCCCCGCCGGTTACGCCGACGGCGTTTTCCGCCCCCTGAGCGGACGTTTCGATGTCTGGCTCGGCGGGGCGCCGCGCAGGAACGTGGGGCGGGTGTGTATGGACCAGTTCGTCGTCGACCTCGGTGACAACGCGGCGGGCGTTCAGGAAGGCGACACCGCGATTCTCTTCGGTGCGCGACCGCACGCCCAGGAGTGGGCGGATCTGCTCGACACCATCCACTACGAAGTGGTGTGTTCACCGCGCGGCCGGGTCACCCGGCGCTATGTCGGTGGCGTTCGATGAGCCGCTTCCGGCTGACCCCGCTGCGCGGCGGGCTGGCCACGGCTGGTTTCGTCGGTGCGCTGGCAGGCGCCCACGCCTTGCGTCGCGCCGGTGCGCGGGTGTTGTGGCCCGCGCGGGGCGACGACTACCGCGACGAGAATTTCGCGCTGATCGATGCCGACCGCGCGGGGACGGTACTCGCCGACGACGGCGTGCCGTTGGCCACGCGGATCTGCGGCCCCGACGACGCACCGGTGACGGTGATCTTCGTGCACGGCTTCTGCAACAGCATGGCTTCCTTCCACTTTCAGCGTCGTGACCTGGAAAAGCGCTACGGCGCACGGCTTCGCATGGTGCTGTTCGATCTGCGCGGGCACGGCCGTTCCGGCGTGCCGAGCGCCGCGAGTTGTACCGTCGCCCAGCTCGGGAGCGACCTCGCCGCCGTGCTGAACGCCACCGCTCCGGCGGGGCCGGTGGTGCTGGTCGGGCATTCGCTGGGCGGGATGGCGATCCTGGCCGCGGCCGCGCGATTCCCGGAATTGTTCGCGGCCAGAGTGATCGGGATCGCACTGTTGTCGACCGCGGCCGCCGAGGTCACCGCGGCAGGGATCGGGCAACTGTTGCGCAATCCCGCGATCGACGGGTTCCGGGTGGCCGTATACACCGCGCCCGCGCTGGTGCAGGCCGGCCGCGTCACCGCGCGGCGGGTGATCACGCCGATCCTGCACGTCAGCTCGTTCCACGGACCGGTGAGCCCGACGCTGTCGCGCTTCATGACGCTGATGATCGACCAGACGCCGGTGGAGACCGTAGTGAAGTTCCTTCAGGCCATCGAGCTGCACGACGAGTCGGCGGCGTTGCCCGCGCTGGCGGGCATACCGGCCCTGGTACTCGGCGGCGGGCACGATCTGGTGATCCCGTTCCGGAATTCGCGTGCGCTCGCCGCCGCTCTGCCGGGCAGCGAACTGATCCGGTTGGAAGGCGCGGCGCACATGCCGCATCTGCAATACCCGGACATAGTCAACGCCGCGCTGGATCGCTTGCTGGTGCGTGCGGGCGTGGTCGACCCGGCGCAGGGGGAGGCCTCGGAGGTGGCCCGTGGCTGATCCGGGGCATCGAGTGCTGCCCACCGTCGCCGACACCGAGGCGCTGGGCCGGGAACTGGCCACCGATCTGCGTGCCGGGGATCTCGTGGTGCTGGACGGTCCGCTCGGCGCGGGCAAGACCGCGCTGACTCGCGGTATCGCCGAAGGTCTTGGCGTGCAGGGGCGGGTCAGCTCGCCGACGTTCATCATCGCCCGCCAGCACCGCGCGGGGCAGCGCGCCGGCGGCCCGTCGGTGCCCATGGTGCACGTGGACGCCTACCGGCTCGGCGGCGACCTGGACGAACTGGACGCGCTGGACCTGGACACCGATCTGCATCAGGCGGTCGTCGTGGTGGAGTGGGGCCGCGGCGTGGTGGAGCACCTCGCGGATCGGCATCTGCGTGTGGTGCTGTCGCGGGCGCCGGACTCGGATGTGCGCACCGCCAGCTGGGAATGGGTGAATTAGCTACCGGGTAGCTCTGCGTCGGCCTCACCTACCACCCGGTATCGTTGGCCCAATCATGCTTGTACTAGCCGTCGACACCGCGACACCCGCCGTCACAGCGGGACTGGTGGACTTGGAGCAGGGCGCCGACGCGGCGAATCCGGTCCGGGTACGCACCGTCGCCTCCCGGGTGCGGGTCGACCCCCGTGCCCATGCCGAGGTACTCACTCCGCAGATCCTCGAATGCCTCACCGAGGCAGGCCGTTCCAGGACCGAGATCGACGCGATCGTGGTCGGTGTCGGTCCGGGTCCGTTCACCGGCTTGCGCGTCGGCATGGCCACCGCCGCCGCGTTCGGCGACGCGCTCGGGATCCCGGTGTACGGCGCGTGCAGCCTCGACGCGATCGCAGCCGACGCCGCCGTCGACCCAGCGGTGCCGCCCCCCGTCGAGCTCCCGCCCGAAGCCGAACTGCTCGTGGTGACCGATGCCCGGCGGCGCGAGGTGTACTGGGCGCGGTACCGGGAGGGTGCGCGCGTGGCCGGACCAGACGTGTGCAAGCCCTCGGACTTGGACGCGGGGGACGCCACGGCGATCGCCGGATCCGCTTCGCATGTCGACTTCTTCGATCTGCCCGTGCTCCCCGCCGAGACGCCCTCGCCCACCGGGTTGGTCCGCGTCGTCGCCGCCGAGGTGCTGTCCCGCAGCGTGCCGGAGCCGCTGGTTCCGCTGTACTTGCGCAGGCCGGACGCGGTCGAGAACGCCTACCGCCGACTCGACCGGACGGGGGCGTGAAGCCGGTGACTTTCCGAATCGCGCCGATGGTGGCCGCCGACATCACGCGCTGCGTCGAGCTGGAGCAATTGCTTTTTCCGGAGGACGACCCGTGGGCCGCCGTAGCCTTCCAGTCCGAGCTGGCCGGGCGGCACAACCGCTACATCACCGCGCGCGACGACGACGGGCGAATGGTCGGCTACGCGGGTATCGCCCTGCTGGGTGATGCCGACCACCCCGAGGCCGAGGTCCACACCATCGGCGTCGACCCCGGCTGCCACCGCACAGGTGTCGGCACGCTCCTGCTGGAGGCGCTGCTCGCCGAGGCGGACCGGCGCGGTGGACCGGTGTTCCTGGAGGTCCGCACCGACAACGCGCCTGCGATCGCGCTGTACGCCAAGCACGGCTTCCACATCATCGGATTGCGCAAGAACTACTACCACCCCAGCGGCGCGGACGCGTACACGATGCGTCGCCCCGCGCTGACCAGCGGGGAGCGCTGGCGCACACGGGACGAGGTGTTGTCGTGATCGTCATGGGCATCGAAAGCTCCTGCGACGAAACCGGAGTCGGCATCGTCCGCAGGCGCCCCGACGGCACCTGCGAACTGCTCGCCGACGAGGTCGCTTCCAGCGTCGACCAGCACGCGCGCTTCGGCGGCGTCGTCCCCGAGATCGCCTCGCGCGCGCATCTCGAGGCGATCGTGCCCGCCATGCGCCGCGCGCTGTCGGCCGCGGGCATCGCGAAACCGGACGCGCTGGCGGTGACCATCGGCCCCGGCTTGGCCGGTGCGCTGCTGGTCGGTGTCGCCGCGGCGAAAGCGTATGCGGCGGCGTGGGATGTGCCCTTCTACGCGCTCAACCATCTCGGCGGGCACGTCGCGGTGGACACTCTGGAGCACGGGCCGATGCCGCCGTGCGTCGCGCTCCTGGTGTCGGGCGGGCACACGCACCTGCTGCACGTCACGGATCTGGCCGAGCCGATCGTCGAGCTGGGCAGCACCGTCGACGACGCGGCGGGCGAGGCGTTCGACAAGGTGGCGCGGCTGCTCGGGTTGGGCTTTCCCGGCGGTCCGGCGCTGGATGCCGCCGCGACGGCCGGTGATCCGCGCGCCATCGCCTTCCCCCGCGGCATGACCGGGCCGCGCGACCCGCGCTACGACTTCTCCTTCTCGGGTCTCAAGACCGCGGTCGCCCGTTACGTGGAGGCGGCCCAGCGCGACGGCGTCGCCGCGGAGGATCTGCCCATCCCCGATATCGCGGCGTCTTTCCAGGAGTCGGTCGCGGATGTGCTCACGATGAAGGCGGTTCGCGCGGCCCAGGATGTCGGCGTCGGCACGCTGGTGCTCGGCGGCGGCGCGACCGCCAACTCGCGGATCCGCTCGATGGCCGAGGAACGCTGCGCCGCGGCCGGTTTGACCTTGCGGGTGCCCAAGCCTCGGCTGTGCACGGACAACGGGGTGATGATCGCCGCGCTCGGCGCGCATGTCATCGCTGGTGGCGCGGCCGCTTCGCCGCTGACGGTCGCCACCGATCCGGGCCTGCCGGTGTCGGTCAGTATGGTTCGCTGACCGGCTCGGACTCAGCGCGCGAAGCGGCGGCGGCCGCACCGGGTTTCGTTCCGGTGAGATCGCCGGGAAGGGCCGTCGTGCGGCCGGATCAGTTCGGTGCGAGCAGTCCGGGATGCGACGCCGACCCCGAATTCCCCCGGAGCGGAAGCGGCAGGCTCGACTGCGCGGGCGCCTGGGTGGGCGCCGGGCTCGTGCCGGGCGCAGGAGCGGTCGGCGCCGCGGGGTACCACGTCCGGCTCGATGGCGATTGGGGCGAACTGTTCGGTGCCGCATTCGGATTCCCGAACAGGGGGCCGAGAAGCTCGGGGAACGGAATCGGCGGAAGGTTCGGATCCGGGCGCAGCGTGGGCTGCGTGGGTGTGATCACCTGCGTGGCCGACGGCCCGCCGGTCGTGCTCTGCGGTCCGCGTTCCGTGGTCGTCGGGGCGATGCCGGTGTTGTCCGGCGTGCGGTTGTGCGGCGTGGCGGCCGCCGTGGTCGCGGGCGGCACGGATGTCGGGTTGGGCAGTTGCGACGCGCTGCTCGTGGTCCCCGCGGGAGAGACCTCGTCATCCGAGGTCGGCGCGAACGTCTTTACCCCGTAACCGACGATCAGTCCGACGACCACGATCGCACCGGCGAGCGTGCCGAACACCTTGGTTACCGTCCCCGCGGGCGCGTCGCCGCCGAGCCCGGCGACCGGGAACACCGAGGGCTGCATCGAATCGGCGACCAGCGCCGCGCCTTTGGCGGTCACCGCCTCGGGATCCGGCACGGTGAACACGGGGATGTCCAGGGCGGCGGTGAGCGTGTCGAGCACCGCGGGGATGTTGGCGCCGCCGCCGATGACCGCGACCGCCTGCGGCTGCCTGGGCGCCCGGGCGAACGACATCGTGACGAACCGCGCCAGGTCGCGCAGCAGCTCGGCGATCAACTCTTCGAAGTCGGCCCTGGTCAGCTTCAGCGGACGACCGGCGACGTGGTCGATGGTGACCGCGGGCGCGATGGACAGGTGCTCCTTCGCCGCGCGGCCCCGGTTGGTGAGCATGCCGCGGTTCGGGCGGGTGCCGCGCCGGGCGAAGTGCAGATCCACCAGATGGTGGTAGATGAGATCGTCGATCGCCTTGCCGCTGACGGTCGCGGTGCGATCGGAACGGAGCAGGGAGCCGTCGGCGCGGTCGGCGACGGTGACGCCGAGCCCGGATGCGCCGAGATCGACGATGGCGACCGTGTCGTAGCGGTCCAGCAGGCCGGTGTGCCGCAAGTAGGTCAGCGCGGCGGTGCCCTCCTGGATCAGCCGCAGGTCGCGCTGTTTTCCGGTGGCCGAGCGGATGATCTGGGCCTGCTCCTTGGTGCGGTAGGCGACCGCGACGCTGGTGGGCGGGTGCCCCGTCACCGGCTCGAAGTCGCGTGGGCCGCCCGCGAAACGGCCGCCGACCGGGCGGATGATCTCGCGCGGCGGCTGCGTGGTCGGCAGCTGGGTCGTCATCAGCTCGATCGAGGACGACACCAGGTCACCGAGATCGGAATGAGCCGCGTCGGCGGACACGACGCGGTAATCGAAGCTCTGCGTGCCGTTCGGCGCGGTGGTGACCAACGCCGAGCACACGACCTCTGCCCCGGCCGAGATGCCGAGGGATGTTCGCATGTTCACCTCCCTTCGAGCGGATGGTCATGGTGTCGCCGACCATCTCGAATGGACTGCCGGACCGCCGTATGGATGACGCGCGACCCGGACCGGGAAACGAACCGGCCCCTCGTCCGGGTGGGTCGCGGGGACCGGCCATGGATCACGTGTGTCTTGCTCTCTGGTGAAGCTGGTGGTGCAACGATCGTGCTTGCGGCGCTGCGGGTTCGGCGACGCTCTGGTACCTCTGTGCCGCCTGGCCACCGCTCGGAGGAGCGACGAACCGGCGGCCGGACCGCAACCGTCGTCAATAGTGTCACAATCCGTTATCCGAACGTTACTGTTTTCCCGAACTTATCGCCAAGCTCGCAGTGTCGCCGGGCGCGCCGGGCAAAGTTGGCACCGCTCAGCCTTGAGCGCTGGCACTCTCATGTATAGAGTGCTAGTCGGCACTGTGTGTAGTGCTTGTGCCAGCAGCTTGACCACTGGGCAGGGGTCCCGGCACCCGCGACGACGGGGCTATGCGCAGGGTCAGCATCGTGACCAACCGACGAGTTCGGAGCGACGAGTTCCGGACGACCGAATCCCCTGAAAGTGGAGGGCTCAACGTGGCGAGCGTGAACATCAAGCCGCTCGAGGACAAGATCCTCGTCCAGGCCAACGAGGCCGAGACGACGACGGCCTCCGGCCTGGTCATCCCTGACACGGCGAAGGAGAAGCCGCAGGAGGGCACCGTTGTCGCCGTCGGTCCCGGCCGGTGGGACGACGAGGGCGAGAAGCGCATCCCGCTGGATGTCCAGGAGGGTGACACCGTCATCTACAGCAAGTACGGCGGCACCGAGATCAAGTACCAGGGCGAGGAGTACCTCATCCTGTCGGCGCGCGACGTGCTGGCCGTCGTCACCAAGTAGCCGATCAGGCACGCATGCGTTCCGCCCCGGTGTCTTTCGTGACCCGGGGCGGAGTGCGTTCGGCGCCGACACCACGGCACTGAAACACGCGGTGCGAGCGACGGGCCCGGAGGCGGCAGCCTG
Source organism: Nocardia sp. NPDC004260 (assembly GCF_053603155.1). Lineage (NCBI taxonomy): Bacteria > Bacillati > Actinomycetota > Actinomycetes > Mycobacteriales > Nocardiaceae > Nocardia > Nocardia sp. NPDC004260. The sequence continues at coordinate 94,084 of NZ_JBSGEZ010000020.1, forward strand.
CGTGACGACGACGGGACCCGGGAGCGCCGCAATCCACTACAGGAGCGAATCCCCATGGCAAAGCAGATCGAGTTCGACGAGAAGGCTCGCCGGGCTCTGGAACGCGGCGTCGACAAGCTCGCCGACGCCGTGAAGGTCACCCTGGGCCCGCGCGGACGGCACGTCGTACTCGCGAAGTCCTTCGGCGGCCCGACCGTCACCAACGACGGCGTCACCATCGCGCGCGACATCGAGCTGGAAGACCCGTTCGAGAACCTCGGCGCGCAGCTGGTCAAGAGCGTCGCCACCAAGACCAACGACGTCGCGGGCGACGGCACCACCACCGCCACCGTGCTGGCCCAGGCGCTGGTCCGCGCCGGGCTGAAGAACGTTGCGGCCGGGGCGAACCCGATCGTGGTCGGCTCCGGCATCGCCAAGGCCGCCGACGCGGTCTCCGAGGCGCTGCTTGCGCTGGCCACCCCGGTCTCCGGCGAGCAGGCCATCGCGCAGGTCGCGACCGTGTCCTCGCGGGACGAGGAGATCGGCGAGATGGTCGGCAAGGCGCTGACCGCCGTCGGCAAGGACGGCGTCGTCACCGTCGAGGAGTCCTCGACGCTGCAGACCGAACTCGTCGTCACCGAGGGCGTGCAGTTCGACAAGGGCTACCTGTCGCCCTACTTCGTCACCGACCCCGACAGCCAGCAGGCCATCCTGGAGGACGCGTTCGTCCTGCTGCACCGCGAGAAGATCAGCTCGCTGCCGGACTTCCTGCCGCTGCTGGAGAAGATCGCCGAGAGCGGCAAGCCCGTCCTGATCATCGCCGAGGACGTCGAAGGCGAGGCGCTGTCGACCCTGGTGGTCAACGCCATCCGCAAGACGATCAAGGCCGTCGCGGTCAAGGCGCCGTTCTTCGGCGACCGCCGCAAGGCGTTCCTCGACGACTTGGCCGTGGTCACCGGCGGCACCGTGGTGAACCCCGATCTGGGCATCACCCTGCGCGAGGCAGGCCTGGACGTGCTCGGCAAGGCGCGCCGCGTCGTCGTCACCAAGGACGACACCACGATCATCGACGGCGCCGGTTCCGCGGCGGACGTGGAGGCGCGCGTCGCGCAGCTGCGCCGCGAGATCGAGGCCACCGATTCCGACTGGGATCGCGAGAAGCTGGAGGAGCGGCTGGCCAAGCTGGCCGGCGGCGTCGCGGTGATCAAGGTCGGCGCGGCCACCGAGACCGCGCTCAAGGAGCGCAAGTACCGCGTCGAAGACGCGGTGAGCGCCGCCAAGGCCGCCGTGGAAGAGGGCATCGTGCCCGGTGGCGGCACCGCGCTGGTGCAGGCGAGCAGCAAGCTCGTCGAGCTGCGCGATTCGCTGTCCGGTGACGAGGCCGTCGGCGTCGAGGTGGTCCGCACCGCGCTGCGTGCGCCGCTGTACTGGATCGCCACCAACGCGGGCCTGGACGGCGCCGTGGTGGTCAGCAAGGTCGCCGAGGGCAAGGAGGGCTTCAACGCCGCCACGCTCACCTACGGCGACCTGCTCACCGACGGCGTCGTCGACCCCGTGAAGGTGACTCGCTCGGCCGTCGTCAACGCGGCGTCGGTCGCGCGCATGGTGCTCACCACCGAGAGCGCCGTGGTGGACAAGCCCGCCGAGGAGCAGGACGACCACGGCCATCACGGCCACGCGCACTGAGCCCGGTTTTCTCGGGACAACGCACGGACAAGGCCTCCGAACCACACGGTTCGGGGGCCTTGCCGGATGTGGCCTCGACTACCGGTTGGCCGAAAGGGTTCCGAAGCTCGGCACGCTGTCTGCGGCGGGGCTGGAGGGAGGCCGCCGGAAGGTAAGGACCGCTGAGGTCGGTATGCGCGGGGCGGGAAGGCCTGGCGGGACGCCGGATTCAGCTGGCGACCGGGGGCTGCTCGGCGGCGATGGCCGCGAGTAGGCGAGCACGCAGCGACGGCGGCGGAGTGGCCGCCGTGGCTGTGGCGAGAACGGCGAGCGCTTCTTTCGTGTCTCTGACTTCCTGGATGAACTCCGCGCGTAGCACGGGGTCCTCGCTGTCGAACAGCTCCTGCACTTCCTGATGGTCTTCGTCGTCGATCGATCCGAGCGCGACGGTGTGCGCGAGATCGATACGGCGTTCGTTCATCTCACGTCACCCCCAAACTTTTCTTCAGTCGTGTCAATCCGTCCCGAATCCGGGACTTCACCGTAGGTAACCCTACGTCGAGGTAGGTGGCTACCTCCGCATAGGTGCGCCCGCCGTAGTAGGCGAGCGAGATGGCTTCCCGCTGGGTTTCGGTGAGTGTGGCCAGGCCGGCCAGGACGGCCTGTTGTTCGAGCCTGCGCTCGACCTCTTCGGTGACCTCGTCGAATTCGTTGCCGAGCACCCGGATCCCGTACGCGACCTCGCGCTGGGTGTGGGCTTGCTCGGCGCGGACCCGGTCCACGGCGCGCCGGTGGGCGAGCGTCATCAACCAGGTGACCGCGGAACCTTTCGCCGGATCGAAACTCGATGCCATGCGCCAGACCTGCAGATAGACCTCTTGCGTGGTCTCCTCCGCGTATCCCGGATCGTGCAGAACGCGCAACACCAGACCGAAGACGCGCGCACACGTCCGGTCGTACAACTCGGCGAATGCTTCCTGGTCGGCTCGACCGCATCGATGCAAAAGCGCGGCGAGCTCGATACTTTCGGCTGCGCGTGCCGTAACCGCAGAATCCACCGTGGGTGGGAAGGCTGCTCTTCGGAACGAGTCGCCCTCTGCGGCCGACGGCCGCGTTGTCACAACGCTCCATTCTGTGTCATCGGTCACTACCGTAGCGCGCCGCTATGACCTCCCTTCCGGTGGGGTGGCCACAAGGCTCGTCGTGGACCGGCGCCGCGTTGCGGAAAGCGCCGATACGCCGGACATCTCGGGAGAGACACGCCGTGACACGCCGAACCCTCGCACCGCGCCGGAAGCGCCGGGTGCACGGATCCGGCCTCGCTCGGCGGCCGGCCGATCGATGGTGACGATCGGAACCCACGCGCCGACCTTCGGCGCGGAACCGGTCACTGTGTCGCGTGAGCGGCTCGGCCGAAGCGTGTTGCAGTGGCCCGTTGTTTGCTAGGAATTCGACGCCGGGTGGCGTGCGGATGGGAGGGGATTGATTCAGACGGCCATGCGGCGGCGGCTGCGCCGCGCGTGCATCTCGCGCTCGGTCTCCGACATGCCGCCCCAGATCCCATAGGGCTCGCTGACTTTCAGCGCGTGTGCGCGGCACTGCATGAGCACCGGGCAGGTGCGGCAGATCTCCTTGGCGCGCATCTCACGTGCCGTGCGGGCTCGGCCACGCTCACCATCGGGATGGAAGAACACCGCGGAATCCTGCCCGCGGCACGATCCTCGCATCTGCCAATCCCAGACATCGGCGTTGGGTCCCGGGAGGTGGGTCGGCATGGGCATGGTGAACTCCTCGTGGTGCGAGCTCGTCAGCGTTGTCGAGCAGTTGTTCTGCAACAGTTGTGGGCCACGACGCCGTGTCGGCGGGGGTGCCCGGGGGGCTCGCCCTTCGTGGTCGCTGCAATTTCGCGCGGCGCCGTCCGTGGCGATGAGCTACGTTAGGTCCAGCCGCGAAATTCCGTCAATAGTTCGGCGCAGCACTTTTCCAAATCGCGCGCTGCCAAATTTAACCTCCGAACTGTTTACTTTTCGTGCTGGTTCCGGCGATACTGTTCGGTTGGCCGGAGGTCCGTGGCTGCCGCATGTGCCGCAACTGACCCAATTTCCGCTGGTAGAGGCGATTTCATCGTCGTAGCGCCGACGTGACGCCGATCTCGTGCCGATGATGTCGGTCACGGCCGCGGCCGAGGGCGTTCGTGGGGTGTGGATCCCAAGATGGCGGTAACGGGGCGGACAGGTTAATTACGCGAAACACGCATGAATTCCCGGCCTGGCCGCTCGGCGATAGCCAGGACGAGATTTACCTAATGGCAACATCCGCTCGGCGACGGAAATCCCGGGTGTCGCCGGTCGGCCGTCGCTCACCTTTCGTCGCCGGAGCCCGGGTGCCGCACGGGATAGAGTGCGCCCGTGTTCGCGCCCGCTCCGCTCGGAGATCCTCATCTCGCGGTCCTCGCCGAGGCCGCCTTCGGCGCCGCTCCGGGTCGCGCCGCCGCCGACCTTCCGTCCGCGTCGGACGCGCTCGGCCGGTGGTATCGAGCGGTGGTTCTCGGCGGCCAGGGCCGTTATGCGGCGGCGCGCGCCGAATTGCGAAGGGTATGCAACCACAGCAACGATCCCGTTCTCCTCTCACTGGCGGGAAGCACCGAGGGTTCTTTTCTTCGCCAGCTCGGCTGGCACGAACGCGCCGCGGCGTTCGACGGGTGGGCGGCCGCGCTGATCCTCACCGCCGGCGCCGGGGCGGAGCCGGACAGCGCCGGGGAGTTCGGCGGCTACCGTCCCAGCCGCGCCGACGCGATCTGCGACGCGCTCACCGGACTCGCCGCCGACGCGCTCGGAACCGGGCGGCTCGCGCTGGCCGACCGCTTGCTGCGGCGCAGCGCGTCGGCGGCACAGCAGTATCGGGCCGGTTGGCGTCCCGCGATCCGCTTGCGCTGGGTGTCCGCGGAAACGGCGCTGGCGGCAGGCGATTTCGAGGTGGCGGCGGCGCACGCGGCGGCCGCGCTGGAGCTGGCCGAGCGATCCCCGTCGGTGCGCCACCGGGTGAAGTCACGCTTGCTGGTCGCCGCCGCCGACGTGGCGCTCGACGCGCGGGGAAGATCAGGCGTCTCGGCCGAGGACGTCGCCGAGCAGTGCCGCGAGCACGGCCTGCTGCCGTTGCGCTGGGCTTGTGCCATGCTCCGCGCCGGATCGGGCGCGCGGGACGCGGCGGCGGAGGCGGCCGAATGTGCTGCGGCCATCGCCCGCTCCGGCGGCGTGTTGCGCCCCATGGCGGGGTGGTAGGTGATCACGGAGTCCACCGTGTTGACCAGTTCCGGCCAACGGGTCGCTATTGTTAGATCCGTTCCGCCCCTTCGGTGGAAGCATTGGTCGTCACCTGACCATGCCACTTTGTAACGCCGGGAATATCTCTGACGATGACGCACACGGGCGAAGAGTTGGACCTCGCCGTCGCTGCCGCTGCGCAGGGCGACAGATCCGCTTTAGCTCAGGTACTGGAGATGATCCGCCCGCTGGTGGTGCGCTACTGCCGCGCGCGGATCGGAGCCGCGGAGCGTGGGCAGCTCTCCGCGGACGACGTTGCGCAGGAGGTTTGCCTGGCTGTGATGACAGCCTTGCCCAGGTACCAAGACCAGGGCAGGCCCTTCATGGCCTTTGTTTACGGAATCGCTTCGCACAAGGTCGCCGACGCGCATCGCAACGCCGCCCGTAACAAGGCGGAGGCGATGGCCGAAGTACCAGATGTCATATCCACCGACCAGGGACCGGAACAACGAGCTCTCGAGTCCGAGACGAGCAGGCAGATGAACCGTCTGCTCGCGACGCTTCCCGAGAAGCATCGAGAGATCTTGATCCTGCGCTTGGTCATGGGTTTGTCAGCGGAAGAAACCGCGGTCGCCGTGGGCAGTACGGCGGGCGCGGTACGGGTCGCCCAACACAGGGCACTCGCGAAACTCAAGTCACAAGTGGCGAGGGCAGGTGAAATGTATGGCTAGGGATGGCGAGCGCGGTCGGGGTGACTGGAAGGCGCGGCTTGGATCGCGGAACAGCGGTCCCTACGCCGAGGCGTCCGGTGACACCGGCCCGGTCGACATCGCCGCGGTACGCCGCGACGATGCTCTGATCGATGCCATCGCCAGCGATGGTCCGGTGCACACCGACAGCGCCGAGGAGTATCAGCTCGCGACGTTGCTCGCGGACTGGCGAGCGGAGTTGATCGCGCCTCCGATGCCGGCCGAGCCGGACCTGGACGCGATCGTGGCCGCGGTCAACCAGGAGATCGGCGCGCGGCAGGTTCGCATCGGGGCGCACGGCGGCGGCGGGCGACTGCGGCTACTACGTCCGATCATGGGCACCGCGGCCGCGCTGGCCCTGGTCATCGGCGGTATGACGGCGTTCTCGTACAACGCCGAGCCGGGCGATCCACTGTGGCGGGTCAAAGAGGTCGTGTTCAGCGAACAGGCCCAGACGACCGTGGTCCAGCGGGCGGGCGACGACCTGAACGAGGCTTCCACGCTGGTCACTCAGAACCCGACGCAGGCCAAGGTGCGCCTGGAGCGGGCCAAGGAGAATGCCGCGCAGGTCAGCGATCCGGACAAGCGCGCCGAGCTGATGACCGAGTGGGAACAGTTGCTCGCGAAGCTGCACGAGGTCAATCCGGAGTTGGCCGATCAGCTGGGTTCGACGGTGCCCAAGACTACCGACCCGCGTGCCACCCCGGGCAGCGCGACCACGAAGCCCAGCCCGACGCCGGGTAGCGGGACCTCGACGATCGTGCAGCAGCCGGGTGCGCCGACGAACAAGCCTTCGCCCTCGGCCGACGCCACCGCGCCCAATGGTGGAACGTCGAACAGCGGCGGAACGACGAACGGCGGCGGCGCGCCGACCACGGTGCCGCCGGTGACCACACCGCCGCCCGCGCCCACCCAGCCGCCGGCCACCGTGGAACCGACGGCTCCGCAGGAGCCGCCGGTCACCGAGGTCAAGCCGCCGACGGGCGGACCCACGGGAGACACCGGTAATCCGACGGCGCCGCAGCAGCCGCCCACGGCTCCGACGCAGGGCAACACCAATACCCACAACAGCAACAACAATCCGCCGCCGACCTTCAGCGTCCCCGGCATTCCCAACCCGGGCTCGTTCGTGCCGCCCGGCCGCTGACAGAAGAAAACGGTCCAGGCAAGAACCGATCGCCAGCCAGGCGGTCGGCTTTTTGTCTTTCGGGAGAAGCCGATCTAGCCAGCGGTGACCATAGGGTGACTCATGGACGTGTCCGCACGCGACGGAACCTCACGGTGCGTCTGCCGAAGTGATTCGTGTGCGTCGAAAATCACAGCGGCAAAGGCGAGGTACGCGAGCCTCGAGAGGCCCGCGTGCGGTTCGATCCGGTATCAGCCGTCGAATCCGTCGAACCCGTCGCCGTGGAAAGCCTCGTTCATCGACGCGTCCGCGTAGCCCCGGCAGTAGTCCCAGGTGACGTACGCTTCCGGCGTCGGGTCGTAGGCGGGCTCGTGCGGGCGGACCGTGCCGTCGACCAGCAACTGAAGCAAGTTGGCGCGCAGCATGTCCCAGTCGTGGTAGTGGTCCTGCCTACAGTCTTCGCAGCTGACCACGAGTCCGCGGATGCCGCGGTGGGCCAGCAGTGCCTCGTACACCGCGAGGTCGGCGAGATCCTCCTCGACCGCAAGGCGCTCGTGGGGATCCAGCGGTTCGCCGGGCTCGATGGCATCGAGCGCGGCGGACGGGTCGGAGGGGTCTCCGGCGAACGGATCCGGCGGCAAGCCAGGTGGTAGATGGTCACGCACATCCCCACGGTACGCAGAACAGGGTGGTCTGCGCCAGCTATGCGGCCTGCCAGTTTCGGTGGTGGGCTCACTTCGTCGGCGAGTTCACCGGACAGATACGATGGAGCACAGGCTACGGCGGGTCCCGATCGCACCGCCGCCGAACCACGTCCATCCCATCAGCCGTCACGGCGCCGGTGACACCGGCGCCGGTCGCTATCGACGTCCAGGAGGGGTCGATCCGAATGAGTAATCCCGTACCGGGCGAACGAATCGCAGTCCGCCCTCCTACGGGTGGCGACGATCCGAACAAGATCGCCATGCTCGGCCTCACGTTCGACGATGTGCTGCTGCTGCCTGCCGCCTCGGATCTCATCCCCAGTTCTGTGGAAACCTCCAGTGTGCTGACCAGGGAGATCCGCCTGCGCACGCCGTTGGTCAGCTCGGCCATGGACACGGTCACCGAGGCGCGGATGGCCATCGCGATGGCGCGCGCGGGCGGCATGGGCGTGTTGCACCGCAACCTCTCGACGGCCGACCAGGCCGCCCAGGTGGAGACGGTCAAGCGGTCCGAGGCCGGTATGGTCACCGACCCGGTGACCTGTCGTCCGACCGACACTCTCGCCGAGGTCGACGCGATGTGCGCCAGGTTCCGCATCTCGGGTCTTCCCGTGGTGGACGAGACCGGTGCGCTTGTGGGGATCATCACCAATCGCGACATGCGTTTCGAGGTGGATCAGAACCGCCGCGTCGCCGACGTCATGACCAAAGCTCCCTTGATCACCGCGCAGGAGGGCGTCACCGCGGAAGCCGCGCTCGGACTGCTGCGCAGGCACAAGGTGGAGAAGCTGCCGATCGTCGACGGCAACGGGCGCCTGCGCGGCCTGATCACCGTCAAGGACTTCGTCAAGACCGACCAGTACCCCAACGCCACCAAGGACCGCGACGGCCGCCTGCTGGTCGGCGCAGCGGTGGGTGTCGGCGAGGACGCCTGGTCGCGGGCCATGACACTGGCCGACGCGGGCGTCGACGTGCTGGTGGTGGACACCGCGCACGGTCACCAGGTGCAGGTGTTGCAGATGGTGACCAAGGTCAAGGCCGAGGTCGGCGACCGGATCCAGGTGGTCGGCGGCAACGTGGCCACCCGCCAGGGCGCGGCCGCGCTCGTCGAGGCGGGCGCGGACGCGGTCAAGGTGGGCGTCGGCCCCGGCTCGATCTGCACCACCCGCGTGGTCGCCGGTGTCGGCGCGCCGCAGATCACCGCGATCCTGGAGGCGGTCGCCGTGTGCAAGCCGGCAGGCGTCCCGGTGATCGCCGATGGCGGCATCCAGTTCTCCGGCGACATCGCCAAGGCCATCGCGGCGGGCGCGTCCACGGTGATGCTCGGGTCGCTGCTCGCGGGCACGGCCGAGTCGCCGGGCGAGCTGATCCTGGTCGGCGGTAAGCAGTTCAAGAGCTATCGCGGTATGGGCTCGCTGGGCGCCATGCAGGGCCGCGGCCAGGCGAAGTCGTTCTCCAAGGACCGTTATTTCCAGGACGACGTGCTCGCCGAGGACAAGCTGGTCCCCGAGGGCATCGAGGGCAGGGTGCCGTTCCGCGGCCCGGTCAACCAGGTGATCCACCAGCTGGTCGGCGGTCTGCGCGCGGCCATGGGCTACACCGGCTCGCAGTCGATCGCGCATCTGCAGGAAGCCCAGTTCGTGCAGATCACCGCGGCGGGTCTCAAGGAGAGCCACCCGCACGACATCACCATGACCGTCGAGGCCCCTAACTACACCGGACGGGGTTAGCCCACTAGGTTCATGTACAGGACCAACCGGTCCGTGCATGATGGAGCTTGCCCACCGGCTGTGGCGGTGAGCGACCTGCGGCGAGTTGGCGGTTTGTGCTGCCCACCTGCCCCCACAAGTAACCACTGGAGGCGCGAGTCTTACGAGCGCCGTTCGCGGCCCGGCTCGCGTTCCAGCGGTCGAAGCGCATGCGCCGCAGGCGCGAGTCTCGACCGGAACGCGAGCCATCAAGGGGC